>JAGBQS010000156.1 GCA_017632695.1 Bacteroidales bacterium | reverse complement strand
TCAATACCTCGTAATTGGCAGGAATGTCCAGAATCTGGCGGACGTTGTACGAGGCATCATTTCCTTGCTCGTCTTCGCGGTTTCGCATCTGAATCCACACAGAACCGAGTCCGAGGTCCTGCGCTTCCAGCATGATCTGCAAAGATGCAATCGAGCAATCCTCAACCCAAGTGTCGCTGTCGTTCGGGTCGGCACAGACCGCAATCGCCAATGCGGCATTGGCAATAGGTGCAGCACCCTGCGACTTGGCTTCCGAGAGAGCCTTCAGGACTGCTTTATCTTCCACCACAACAAAGTGCCAGGGGTTTCTGCGTTTGCCGGCCGGCGACATCAGTGCGGCCTCCAGAATCAGTCGGACTTGTTCGGGATTAAGCAGCTCTTCCGTGTATTTGCGATAGCTGCGACGATGAATGACGAGATCGTGAAAACTGTTCATAATACGAAATGTTTTGTTGTTAAGACGGGTGCAAATGTAAGACTTTTTCGTGAAAAAAACAAGAAATAAGCAAAAAAATGCTAATTAATTTGTGGAAGCGGACTTTTTTCAGTATCTTTGCGCGCATATTTTTTAACTTGAAATCTATTCAAATGAAAATGAATTTTATGATGATGGGCCTTCTGGCCTTCGGTATCCTGTCTGTCAATGCCAAAGGAAACGACCCTGTGGTAATGACCATTAACGGACAGCCTGTAACCCGTTCGGAGTTCGAATATTTCTACAACAAGAACAACGAACAGGATGTAATCGAACAGAAGTCATTCGATGAATACGTTGAACTTTTCGTCAATTATAAACTGAAGGTTCAGGAAGCCTTAAGTCGCGGTATCGATACCACGCAGGCTTACATTGATGAACTGGAAGGCTATCGCAAGCAACTGGCCGAACCGTACCTTCTGAATGAGAACTGGAAGGATCAGGCTGTGGAGGAAATCATCAGGAACCGGAAAGAGGAGGTTCACGCAGCACATATATTGGTACGCCTCGACGAGAAAGCTTCGCCCAAGAAGGTGGCCGAAGCCTATGCCAGGATTGACAGTATCCGGATGGAACTGGAGGCTGGAGCCAGCTTCGACAGTCTGGCGCGAGTGAAGAGCGAAGATCCTTCTGCCCGTCAGAACGGCGGCGACCTGGGCTACTTCAGCGTCATGCAGATGGTTTATCCGTTTGAGAAAGCCGCTTACGAGACTCCCGTCGGAGAGGTTGCTACGCTACGCAGTCAGTTCGGCGTTCATCTGTTGAAGGTCATCGACCGTCGTCCGGCCCGTCCCGAAGTGCTTGTTGCCCACATCATGAAGACATTCTCGCGTAACGTGCCGCCTCAGATAGCTGCCGCTCAGGCCAAACCCTATATCGATTCCGTTTATCAGGTACTGAAGGGCGGTAAGCCTTTTGCCGAAGTGGCTGCAAGCGCCAGCGACGATCAGTACACTTCACAGCGTGGCGGAGCCTATCCCTGGCTGAACAGTTCGGCCCGTTTCCCCGAAGAGTGGATGTCGGTGGCCTATGCCCTGAAGAAAGGCGAGATCTCCGAACCGTTTACAACCGATTACGGCTGGCACATTATGACCAAGCTGGATGAGCGTTCGGAAGCTCCGGCCGACAGCGCCGCAATGGCTGAACTCCGCGAAATGATTACCCGCGATCCTTCGCGTGCTGAGTCCTATCGTCGTCAGCAGCAGGAAACCTGGATGCTCGAAGACGGTATGAAGGTTAATGAATATGTGTTGTCGGGCAAGAACCGCAACAAGGTGTTCATGACCATCGGCAAGCAGAAATATACCGCACAGCAGTTCGACGAATGGTGTCAGGCAAACTATGGCGATGAGGCGGGCTATGTAAAGCAGGCCGATGCTTTGGATGCTTATAAGCGCGCTATGATTACGGAGTACGAGGATGCCCATCTGGCCGACAAGTACAGCGAGTTCCGCAATCTGTATAAGGAGTATCACGACGGAATCCTGCTGTTCGATGTGGCAGGCGGCGAAGTCTGGGACAAGGCTGCTCAGGATACCGTAGGACTGGAGCAGTACTTTGAGGCACACCGCGCCAAGTATGCCTGGGAACTGCCTCATTTCAAGGGCGCCTTCATTGAGTGCGCCGATGATACCCTGTTGGTGGAAGCCCTGAAGAATATTTATGACAATCACTCTGACATTCAGGAATGTGCCGATCTGGTACGTTCGCAGATTCTGACCGATACCATTCTGACGCCTAATCCGAAGGTGCCCCGCTTCCATATCGTGAACGGCCTGTATGCTCCGGGCGATAACAATACCGTCGACCGTGAGCGTCTGCATATCAACGTCAAGCCCAACGATCCTCGTGCCAATATGCCTGTCCGCATGACATACGGCCGGGTGGTAGTTGCTCCTGAGAGCGTCGATGATGTCCGTAGCGCCGTTGTTGCCGATTATCAGAACGAACTGGAAGAAAAGTGGGTGGCCGAGTTACGGGCCAAGTTCCCGGTTGTTCTGAACCAAAAGCAACTTGACAAACTGCGTAAGTAACCTGAAGAACTTTTGAGCAATGAAGAGAATATCATTTTTTGCGAGTATGTTGTGTTTGCTGACAGCCTGTCAGCCGACCGATGGTTCCTATCTGGCACAAATAGGTGAGGAGCGTCTCAATCTGAATGATGTTCTCTTGCAGATGCCGATGGGTTTGCATGGTGCTGACAGTGCCGCGTTTGTCGAAGAATATGTTAACGGATGGGTTAACGAACAGCTGCTGTACCGTCAGGGACTGAAGCATGTCCAGAACTTGGACCAGCTGGAAAAGCAGGCTTCGCAGTATCGGCGGGATCTTATCTCGCAGACGTACCTGAATGAACGACTGCTGGCGCTCGATGATCTGGTTACCGACGAAGAATGCCAGACTTTCTACGACAAAAACAAGGACAACCTGCGACTCGAATATCCTATAGCCCAGGGTATTTATATCCAGCTGCTTTCCAATTCATCGAAGGTGAACAGACTGAAAGAATGGCTGACACAGATTCTGGATGGCAATATGGATCATGCAGAAGATCTGGAACAGTATTGCCAGCTGCGGGCCGTTGCCTACGAGAGCTATTCCGATCATTGGGTGCCCATGAACCGTCTGACGGATTTTATGCCAACCGATCTCGGCCAGCCTTTGCAACCCAAGCTGTACGAAATGAAGGACAAGGATTATATCTACCTCCTTCTCATCACCGGGTTCCATTCTCAGGGCGAAGTCCAGCCGTTCGAATTTGCCCGGAACGACATCATGGAACTGCTGGTCCAGCAGAAACGCGGTGAGCATCGCCGGCAATTGCTCGATGAACTGAGAACCAAGGCCCTCGAGTCCGGACATTTGAAACTGAAGAATTAAATTAATATTGTACATATGAAGAAAATCCTATTCTCACTGGCGTTTTCAACCATAGCTCTCGCTACTTTCGCCCAGGAGGCCGACAACGTGATTGACGAGGTAATCTGGGTAGTAGGCGATGAGGCTATTCTGCGCAGTGAGGTCGAAGAGGAACGCCGACGTATGCTGTATTCGGGCGAAAGGCTCGACGGTGATCCGTATGGTGTCATCCCCGAACAGATGGCTATTCAGAAACTGTTTATCAACCAGGCCATCATCGATTCCATCGAGGTACAGGATGCGATGGTGGATCAGCAGGTTGATAACCGCATCAACTCGATGATTGCCTCCATCGGTTCGAAGGAGAAACTCGAGGAGTATATGGAGAAGCCTTTGGCAACCATCCGTTCGGAATATCGTACCGCGATTAAGAACCAGATGATCGTGCAGGAAGAAAGCCGTCACCTGACTTCCGATATTTCGGTCACGCCGAGTGAGGTGCGTATGTTCTTTGAGCGTCTGCCCAAAGACAGTGTCCCGTTTGTTCCTACTCAGGTGGAGGTGCAGATCATCAGCCTGCAGCCCCGTATCTCCCAGCAGACCATTGACGGTATCAAGGCGCGTCTGCGCGACTATACCCAGCGCGTGACAAGCGGAGAGAGCCAGTTCTCCACTTTGGCCATTCTTTACAGCGAGGATACCGGTTCTGCTCCCTTGGGCGGCGAGTTGGGCTTCAATACCAAGAATGCCTACGTTCCGGAGTTTTCGGCTGCTGCCTTCCAGCTGACCGATCCGAACAAGGTTTCGAAGATCGTGGAAACGCAGTACGGTTACCATATTATCCAGCTTATCGAGCGTCGCGGAGACCGTGCCAACTTCCGTCATATCCTGCTGATCCCGAAAGTGTCCAGCAAGGAGATGTCCGATGCGCGTGCAACCCTCGATACCGTCCGTATGGAACTCGATTCGATGAAGTATTCGTTTGAGGAAGCAGCCCGTTTCCTGTCGAGCGATAAGAAAACCCGCAACAGTTCGGGTCTGATGTTCTCGCGCGAAACGGGTACAGCACGTCAGACAATGGAAGAGCTGCCGGCCGAAGTTGCCCGCGAAGTCAGCAAACTGCAGGAAGGCGAGATTTCCCAGCCATTCAACATGAAGGATCCGGATACAGGTCGTGAGCAGGTTGCAATTGTCCGTCTGAAGAAACGTATCGAAGGCCACAAGGCCAACTATTACGAGGATTATCAGACCCTGAAGGACTTGTATACGCAACACATGCAGGAAGAAATCATCAACAACTTTATCCGGGAGAAACAACGGGAAACATTCTGCCGCATCAAGCCGGGTTGGGAGAAGTTCGACTTCAAATATCCGGGTTGGGGACAGCATAATCGTTAAGGTTCTTCTTCATTTCAACTTGATCAGAATTTGAAGCGCATACTTTTTTATATTATTCTAAGCCTTTCGCTTTCCAGTTGGGTTCTGGCACAGGAAACTGCGCCGGAACAGAACCGTATTGTTCACCTGGAACATGCCAATACGCTGAGCTTCGATAAGTCGCAGGACGTAGAACGGCAGGTTCTCCGGGGCGAGGTTCTTTTCCGTCAGGACAGTGTCTGGATGCTTTGAGACAGTGCCTATTTCTATCAGAGCAGCAATTCGTTCGAGGCGTTCAGTCACGTGCACATGTGGGAGGGCGATTCGCTTGAGATGTGGTGCGACAGCCTGTCGTACGACGGCAACTCAATGATCGGCGAATTGTACGATAACGTCCGGATGAGGCACTTCGATGCCGAATTGCATACGGAATATCTGATTTATTACCGGCAGGAAGGCAAGGCTCATTATCCTTATAGCGGATGGATCGTTAATCCGGATAATCATCTGGTGAGCGATCTGGGATGGTATTATACGCCGATACGTCTGGCAGAATTCAAGAATAATGTCATACTGCGCGATTATGATTTTTCGGATATGGAGGAACGTCCGGCTTATCCGGACATTACGTCCGAAGAGTACAAGCCGCAGATGACGATTTACAGCGATACGCTTCGTTACAGTTTCCTGACCAGCGATGCCTGGATGGTTGGACCCTCAACTATCGTAAACGATACTGCCACACTTTATACCACCTTGGGAACGGTAAATACGGAAACGGATCAGTCGTGGCTGTATAACCGGTCGAGAGTTGTTTCTCCCGGACGTTTTGCTACGGCCGATACGCTGTTTTACGACGGTAAGGCGGGTTACGGTGAAGCCTGGGGTAATTTCGTAGCCTACGATACGCTCCAGTCTATGCGCATCAGCGGCAACTATGCTCATTATGTGGACAGTCCGCAGGTTATGACGGTTACGCAGAAAGCCCTTGCTATGGAGTTCTCCGACAAAGATACGCTTTACCTGCATGCCGATACGCTTCGGGCATACACCAGTTACAGGAACAGAACCGTACAGGTTCGGCGCGATACGCTGGTGATGCGCGATTCCCTGATGGCCGATTCCGTTTATTTTGTTGATTCAGCATACGTTGATACCATCAATTATCTGGTTTGTTTCTTCAATGTGCGCTACTTCCGGAACGATTTTCAGGGTGTCTGCGATTCGTTGAACTACAACCGGCAGGACTCGCTGGCTACCTTTGTCGGCAATCCGGTGATGTGGAACGAGAACTATCAGATAACGGGCGATACGATCTTCATGTATATGGCTCCTGGCGGAGGCATCGACCGGGCCCTGATTCACGATCAGGCATTCCTCACGCAGCAATATGATTCCATTCACTACGATCAGATATCCGGCAAGGAACTGATCTGCTATTTCGATTCGGCCAAAATCAAAGAGCTCGATATGGCTGGGAATGTTCAGATTATAGCCTATACGGAAGAAGGGAAGGGCGAAGAGAAGGCGCTTTCCGGAATGACTCAGGTGGTAGGCAGTTATCTGCAGATCCATTTTGTGGATCAGAAGATGGAACATATGGTCGTCTATCCTCAGCCGGTAGGTTCCTATTACGATATCCTGCTGATCACGCCCGATGTCCTGTATCTGGAAGGCTTCCGATGGATGTCGTATTTGCGACCGGATTCGCCGGAGGATGTTTTCCGCGATGTGCGCATGAAGGCCGAAGACAAGAAGGAATCGGTCCGTCTGTTCGATGATGCGGAACTGAACGGATGGTAATAATGTCCGATCCCTATACATTTTTCATACTCTTGCTTAACACCATACCGTTATGAGTATTTTCACAACCGAGAAACCCCGCCGTTTTGAGCGCGTCAGCCGATTTAATAACGAACGTAAGGAATACCTCGAATCGCGTAAGCGGATGATTATGCGACAGGAGGGTTTGCTGCCTATGGAAGACATGAAGGCAGAGGAATTGCTTCGCGGCAAGTTCGTAGAGGGAACAACCCACCTGAAGCGTCGGAAGGAGAAGGACGAGGAATCAGGACCGGGCGCCAAGAACAAGCGGCTGGTCAAGATGCTGGTATGGCTGATTGTGCTGGTGGTTCTTCTACATTGGCTTGTGAAGTCGGTATATTTTTAATGTCATTTTCAGAATATGGATATCATCCATCTGTTACCGGATAGTGTTGCGAATCAGATTGCAGCAGGCGAAGTTGTACAGCGTCCGGCATCGGTCGTCAAGGAGTTGCTGGAGAACTCCATCGACGCCCATGCTACCGATGTGCAGCTGGTGCTGCGTACGGCAGGCAAAGAACTTATTCAGGTTATCGACAACGGACAGGGAATGTCGCCGACAGATGCCCGGATGGCATTTGAGCGACACGCAACCAGCAAGATCACCCAGGCTTCCGACCTGTTTGCCCTTCATACGATGGGCTTCAGAGGTGAAGCTCTGCCGAGTATTGTAGCAGTAGCGGAAGTCGATTTGCGTTCGCGCCGTCAGGAAGATGAGACGGGTGTTTTCCTGCGGATGGCAGGAAGCCGGTTGCAGACGCAGGAGTCTACGATGTGCGCAAAGGGTACGAACATCGAGGTGCGGAACCTGTTTTTCAATGTGCCGGCACGCCGGAAGTTCCTAAAAAGCGACCAGACCGAACTCTCGAACATTCTGACCGAAGTACAGCATGTGGCTTTGGCTAATCCGGAAGTCGGTTTTACGGTGACACATAACGATACCTGTCTGTTCCAGCTTACTGCCGGCAACAGGAAGCAGCGCATCCTGCAGCTGTTCTCCAAGACCCTCGGTCAGCAGCTCATTCCGGTAGGCGTCGAAAACGACCTGATGAAAATCGACGGATTCGTCTGCCAGCCGGAAGGAGCCCGTAAGAAAGGGGCGTTGCAGTATTTCTTTGTCAACAACCGTTACATGCGGCATCCGTACTTCCACAAGGCGGTGATGGAATGCTACCAGGACCTGATTCCGGAAGGTTCGCAGCCGAATTATTTCATTTATCTGACGGTCGATCCCGCAACCATCGATGTGAACATTCATCCTACCAAGACGGAAATCAAGTTCGAGAATGAACCGGCCCGCTGGCACATCCTGATGGCAACAGTCCGCGAAGCTTTGGGTAAGTTCAATGCGGTTCCGACCATCGATTTTGACCAGACAGATGCTCCCGATATCGAGCCGTTAAGTCCCGTTTCAACGATGCCGTCCGAACCTAAGGTACAGTATAACAACGACTATAATCCTTTCCGGAAGACTCCTGTCATGCATAACTGGCAGACGCTGTACGATGATTTCTCGCATTCGACCGACCGTCCGGAGGCGCTGCCCAGTCGGATGAACGGGGATCCGGTTCCCGGCTCAATAGATGATTTTATCCCCAGTTCGATCGGGAACCCTGTTTCCGGAACGGAGGGCGAGTCGCTCCCCAGCAGGATGTCGACCGTCCTGGACGATGTGCCGGACTATGTAGAGCCCCAGACTGTTCCCGTTGACCCGTTGCAGCAGACGCCTTCTGTTGAAGCGCATAAAAGCACTTTCCGCAAGTATCTGCAGGTTTCAGGCCGTTATATTGTGGCTTCTACCAAACGGGGTATGGTGGTGATCGATCAGCATCGGGCACACATGACGGTGCTCTTCGACCGGTATTATCATCAGATCGGCAACCGGCAGGGAATCTCGCAGAACGAACTGTTCCCGGAAATGATTGATATTGCTCCGGCCGATGTTCCGGTTTTCGAATCCATTCTTCCGACACTGAAGTATTTGGGTTTCGAAATCGACAGTCTGGGAGGCGGCAGCTATGCGGTAAACGGAAAGCCGGCTTCGCTCGAGAAAAGTCTGGACCTTCATGCCTTGCTGATGCAGATGATCGAGGCAACCAAAGAAGAGACGCATGCAGCCCGTGAACAGATAGACCGTATTCTGGCCCTCCAGTTGAGTAAGGCACAGGCGATGCAGGCAGGAAAACTTCTTTCGGAGGAAGAGATGTCGCAGTTAGTGGATGCTTTGTACGATATTCCCGATCATACCTATGCTCCCGACGGACGTCCCATTGCCGTTCAGCTTACCAACGAGGAACTGGCTGAGCGGTTCTGATTAAAGCAGACCGGTTCTGATTAAACAAAAAGGAAATACTTCAACGATTTGAAAACAATATGAAATACGCAATTTGTCTGCAACCCTATATTCCCATGCGTGCCGATGCTTCGGAAGGTACGGAAATGGTGAACCAGCTACTGTTTGGCGATACTTTCCGCATTGAAGCAGAGCAACCTCGATGGTATCGCGTCACACGCGACTGCGACCAGTACGAAGGTTGGATTGACTGGAAGACAGCTACGATTATCAGCGAGAAGGATTATCAGATGTACCGGATTCAGTCCGAAGATGCCTTGCTGCTTCGGCAGCCCTACAACGTGATCGCCCGGAACACGGACGGAAGGTCGGAGAGCCTGTATTTGTCGTGGGGCAGCCGGATCTTCAATCTGGACGATGTGGGTATTTCCTTCCACATGCAGGGAATCCGGTATGATTTGCCCAGTATGACGTATGTCAACCCGATGAAGGCCACCGAGACATCCCGTGCAGCCTGTGCCAAATTCCTTTTGCAGCAGGCACAGATGCTTGCAAACGTGCCTTACCTGTGGGGCGGCTGTTCCGCTTTCGGCCTCGACTGTTCCGGATTCACCCAGACGCTGTTCCGCTTTATCGGAATCAGTCTGCCGCGCAACGCTTCGCAACAGGCCAAAGAGGGAACGCCGGTTTCGTACGAAAGCCGACAGATCGGAGATCTGGCATTCTTCAGTTACGGAGCCGGGAACAATAATGTGTCGCATGTAGGCTTGTGCGACGATCAGGGACGTATTCTGCACTGTTCGGCATCGCTTCATTACGATGAGTTCCGGGAAGAAGGCCTCTGGAGCATCGAGCGTCAGGAAATGTCGCATCGTCTGGTCTGTATTCGCCGCTTTTTTTAATTTTCTGTTTTTATTATTATGTACAAGGATCTGATAAAAATACTATATCTCATCTATCAGCAATATCCGCTGGTGACAACCGACAGCCGTCAGTGCCCGGAGGATTCTATATTCTTTGCCTTGAAAGGCGAACGCTTCGACGGCAACCAGTATGCCAAAGACGTTCTTCAGAAAGGCTGCCGCCTGGCGGTCGTTGACGATGCAACCGTCATTCCCGACGAAGAACGGAAGCTGGGAATCGGCGAGAAGACCGATTCTCTGGTACTGACCTTCGGCCGATACGGACATTATTTCTATGTGCCCGATGTACTGACCACCCTGCAGCAGTTGGCTGCCTGCCACCGGGAAGCACTCCGCACCTGGAATCGTCCGGTACCCGTCATCGGTATCACGGGCACCAACGGTAAGACCACAACCAAAGAGCTGAT
>JAGBQS010000155.1 GCA_017632695.1 Bacteroidales bacterium | reverse complement strand
GTTTATGATCCCAAGACAGACTTGAAGTCACGTGTCGGCCGAAACGGAATAACCGGTAAAAAGATTATTGAATATACCATTATTCCCCGATTTGCCGGAAGCTTCACCATTCCGCCTGTCGAGTTCAGTTATTTCGATACCAAAGCCGGCAGATATGTGACTCGAACCACACAAGCGTTCCCGCTCGAAGTTGAAAAAGGAGTCGGCGATTCGTCAGCCGGTGGTTCCGGAAGTATTGATTTCTCGGGAACGAATCAGGAGCGGATCAAGGTACTTGGCAGCGATATCCGTTATTTGCATGCTATCGATGCCGATAGTCTGAAATCCGACGAGGATCCTCTGTTCGGATCGAAGGCCTATTGGTTGTGGTTCCTGATTCCTACGTTGCTGTTGTGTGCCACGCTATATTATTATCGGCGTAATCTCAAGTTGCGTGCCGACGTTGTCGGACAGCGTACCCGTAAGGCCAACAAGGTGGCAACCAAGCGCCTGAAAGAAGCTGCCAAGGCATTGAAGCAAAAGGATGAGGCGGCTTTTTACGAGTCGGTTCATAAAGCTATGATGGGATATGTTGCCGATAAGCTGAATATTCAGTTGAGCGATCTGACAGGCGATGCCATTCAGGAAGAACTGACCAAGCGTAAGGTTGATGATGAGATTATCCGGCAGTGCAAGAGTGTACTTGAAACCTGCGAATTTGCCCGTTATGCACCATCGTCTGACGATCAGGCAATGGATAAGCTGTATGATGAGGCAGACCAGACCATTGACCGTCTCGAAAAAGTATTATAATTTAAAGATGAAGACAGATATGAAAAGATTAGCAATACTGATATGCACGCTGTTGTGTTCGCTTGCCTTACATGCAGATGTAGTGAATCCTTCAGAACTGATAGCCGAGGCTGCCTATGCCTACGACCAGGGCAATTATGAAGAGGCCAGCGTCAAGTACGAGGCGCTGGTTACAGCCTTCAGCGGAGCTCCTGACTTATATTATGCTTTGGGTAACTCGTATTATAAGCAGCAGATGTTTGCCAAAGCCATCCTGAACTATGAGCGATGTCTGCAGCGGGATCCGGCTAACAACGACGCCCGCGCCAATTTGGAATTGGCGCAGATGAATTGTGTGGATAAAATTGAATCGATTCAGCCGATAATCTTCGTTACCTGGAGTAACGCATTGCGGGATTTGTTTACGGCCGACAGATGGGGACAACTGTCCATTCTGTTCTTTTTGCTGTTTCTGGCCGGTGTGGCCTGCTATTTCTTTGTTCGCAAAGTGTCAATTCGCAAGGCCGGCTTCTATGGGGCATTTGTGATGGCCTTTATTGCAGCAGTTTGTATGTTTTATTCGCATCAGCAGGCCGATATCCGGATGTCGCACAACCATGCAATTGTAATGGCACCGACGGTTACCCTCCGTTCCACTCCTTCGGAAAGCGGAACCCAGCTGATGGTTATTCACGAAGGTCTGAAGGTTCGTATCCGTCAGGATCTTTCTGGCTGGTCGGAGATTGAACTGTCGGATGGCAATGTAGGTTGGATGCCTTCTGATTTATTGGAAGTGATCTGATCCTGTTTGCGGCGTTTGCGCTGCAGGCGGCGTTTAACGTTCCGTCTGTGATTCCGTTCCTGCTTGATCTGTTCAGGCGTCCGAGTGTCGTCAGTAACCTTTTCCGGTTCCTGGCGACGCTTCCGTTTTCCATGATCAGCTGCATTGTAGTCTTTGTCATAGAATACCTGATATGGCAGCTGAAAGTTCGGAATAAGCAGGTGGTTCTCTGCCCGCACCATACGTCTGAATTCGTCCTTATGGGCCGAAATTGCTATGATGAAATGCGGTAGTGCCCTTGGCCGTCCGATGTATATCCTGTTGTCGTAGAACGAACGGAAACGCTGGTACATCTTAATGTTGTGGATGATGGATGTCACCCGTTCCTTGCCGACTTGGGCGCCAACCAGAATTTCGGTTGCCTTTTCGGTTCCGGCTACGTCTGCTACATCGAGCAGAAGAGCGGTCAGTTTCACCAAGCCGTCTGTGTGAGGATGTTCACGGCAAAGTACGGAAAGAGCCGTCCGCGTATGCTTCCAGACCGAAATGCCCGGTTCGCAGTACGGATGCTGGATGTCTGCGCCTAAATATTCAGCCAGACCTGGCATGATGTAGGGCAGAAGTCCGGACACATACAGGTCGTTGATGCCTTCGCCAAAAGTGCGGGCTTTCAGCATCTTGTTCAGTTCATCGCGCAGACGTTTAGGTGCTGATACGCGCATCTCATCGTGCTGCTGCAGGATGGCTTTCCAGGCCGCATCGTCAAGTTGGAACCCTTTCTGATGTTTGAAGCGGATGCCGCGGAGCATACGCACCGGGTCCTGTCTGAAGGTCTGGTTCGGCTCTGCGGGTGTCCGAAGCAGTTTGTTCCTGAGGTCTTCAATACCTTTGCCGGTGGGATCCAGAATCTCGCCGGTTGACAGGTTTTTATAGAGGGCATTGCATGTATAATCACGACGAAGAGCATCCTCTTCGAGGGTGCAAAAACGGGTTTCGAGCAGCGTGACGCCATCATCGGCATACGCTTCGACATGTGGTTCAACGCACTCCACCAGCGTTGTTGTCTTGTCGATAATCAGGTCCATGGCCGTTGTGCCGTATCGCTGATAATAGAACGGACCTTTGCATGTTTTGGGGTAGGTGGCACACATCCACTCTACGAATTCCTTTTGTCCGTTCGGCAAGTTAATCAGCAAATCCAGATCTGAATACCGTTCGCCCAACAATTCATCGCGCACGCATCCGCCAACCAGAAAAATTTTTCCGTAAAAAGGCGAATCAGGCAGAATCTTCTCGCTTATGAAGCGCAACGATTTTTCAAATTTGTTCATTGGTTTCCAAATACTGGGCGCAAAGGTACGTTTTTTTTTACAAAAATACAAGAAAAATTGCAAATTCTCTTTTTTCTTATTATCTTTGCAGCCAGTCATAACCCTATTAATCGTTATTTTGTTCTATGAAAAGGACATTTTTGTCGCTTTTTTTTCTATGTGTGCTGTTCTTGTTGGGTTTTATCCCGACAGTAACTGCACAGAATTTTTTTGTCCAAAGTGACCTTCAGTGGATGGCAGTTCCCGATCATGCCGACTGGGTATATAAAATCGGCGAAAAGTCAGGAATCAAACTTCAGCTGCTCTTTCATGGCATGCCTTGCCCGAATGTGAAAGTCAGTTACGCCATCGGACAGGACGAATTGGCTGCCGAACAGGAAGGAAGTGTGACTACCGATGCCAACGGGAAGGCAGTCATCAATTTGGGAACATCGCGTAAAGCCTGTTTCCGCGATTGCCAGATGTCGTGCACCATTGATGGTAAGACATACAGAAATCATATCAAGGTAGGTTTCTCGCCAGAAAAAATCCAACCCTTTACCCAGATGCCTGCTGACTTCGAATCCTTCTGGAAAATGGTGCTCGATGAGCAGAGAAGTATGCCTTTACAATATACAGTCGAACCGGCGCCCGACTTCTCGAACGATCGGATTGACTGTTATCTGGTCAAGATCCGTACATGGAGAAAGGATATCCAGTCATATATTTACGGTTATCTGTCACT
>JAGBQS010000154.1 GCA_017632695.1 Bacteroidales bacterium | reverse complement strand
TTTTCCTTGCATTCTCAAATGCTTGAGCGTTACTCAGTCTTGGCGGCCTTATTGGCGGGAGCCTTCTTGGCAGCCGGCTTTTTCTCGGCAGCTTTCTTGGCAGGCTTGGCAGCAGCTTCCAGCTTGGCAATCTTGGCCTGGAGCTTCTCGATCTCCTTGCCCTGGTTCTCAATCAGCTTCAGCTGGGCCGAAAGTTCTTCGGTTTCAACAGTGGCAGGGAATTCCTGATTCAGGCGGATTTCCATATCGCTCACCACATTCATGTAGTTCGTAAAGGCATCGAACGAAGAGTCGTACGGACTGAACGGAACGTACGAGCCCTGTTTGGTGGACATGAACTTGAAGTGGTCGGCCGAAAGGAGGTAGGCAAAGTCCTGACGGAGCACCTCGTTGCTCGACAGGTGCAGGCGCTCGCTGATCGAGTAGATGGCACGGATAGCCTCATGCTGCAGGTCGTTGCCCATCCAGGCGCTGACGTCCTTGTCGTAGCCGTCCCAGCTGATAGCGTGACCCACGGTAGCCGTGGCCACCGAAGGAATGTTCTCGAAAGCCTCGATAGGTGTGATGAAGCGGATATCGTACTGATTGGCGAACTTAGGCAGTGCCTTGAAGAACTCGAAGATACCGGTAGATGCCGGATGAATGCCGCCGATCACGTCGAAGTTCATGGCAATCAGGTAGAGCTGTTCCTGCTCCGGACCCTGAGCAATCCACGACATGAACGTGTTGGCATCCAGACCGCCCTGGAAGTTCTGGCAGATATCCTCCGAGAGGCGCGTATTGCGGAACATCAGGCCGACATCCTGCTTGGCGGTAGTGTTGTACATAAAGTTCGGACTGCGCCAGCCCAAAACGTGCTTGGTACCCTCGGTAATCACACCCTTGAAGCCCATGGAAGCAACTTCCGAACCGATTTCATCGTTGTAGATAAAGCCGGTATTCACGAAGGTCTTCGAGGTGTAGTTGAACGTCTCGAAAATAATCTTCTTGTGCTGCTCCACCTGAATGACAAAATCCTCAGGATCAATGAGCGACGACAGGCTGTGCGAGTAGGTCTCGGCAGTCAGTTCGCAGCAACCGGTAGCAACCAGCTCGCGGACAATGTCGAGGAACTCAGGGCAGAACATCTCGAACTGCTCCATAGCCACACCAGAGATAGAGAGGGCCACCTTGAACTGGTGGTTGGTGGCATGGATCATTTCCAGCAGCATCTTGCCGGCCGGGATATAACTCTGGTAGGCATTTCGCTTCAGAATCTCTTCGTTGGCGAAATCGTCGTAATAGTAATGGTCAGCACCGATCTCGTAGAAACGATACTTTTTCAGGCGGAACGGCTGATGAATCTCAAACAGCAAACAAACGTTCTTCATAGTTGTTGTGTTGTATAGTAGTTATTATTTATTTTAAAGGTATAATAATGCCGCAGCCCGGTTACATCCAGCACAGCAGTTTCTTGTAGGCATCCACCACGCGGCGGCCCACCTTCTCCCAAGTGATCTGGTTCACCTCGTTGCGACCGGCCTCCTGGAGGTAGGCGTGGAGGGTCGGATACTTGATGAGCGAATACATGGCGTCCGACATGGCGTCGATGTCCCAGTAATCGCACTTGATGCAGTTATCCAGAATCTCACCGCAGCCCGACTGTTTGGAGATGATGCTCGGAACGCCGCATTGCATAGCTTCCAGTGGCGAAATACCGAACGGCTCGCTCACCGAAGGCATCACATAAACGTCCGAAACCTTGAACATCTCGTACACCTGCTTTCCGCGAAGGAATCCCGTAAAGTGGAACTTGTCGGCCAGACCCTTCTGGGCCACTAAGCGGATCATCGGTTCCATCAGGTCACCGTTACCGGCCATAACCACACGTACGTCAGGCACATTGGGGTAACCGGACTGGCGTTCCTTCTCGAGGGTCTGCAGGCAGCGGGCAGCCGCTTCCACAAAGTACTCGCAGCCCTTCTGGGCAGTGATACGTCCCAGGAAGGTAATCACCTTCTCCTTGGTACCGCGCCGTGCCTCCATATTCAGCACCTCTTCGCTCATAGGCTCCACGGCATTGTGCATGGCAATACACTTATTGGGGTCCTGATGATACTTCTGGATAACCGTCTGCCGTGTCAGTTCCGAAACGCACATGATCAGGTCCGCATGGTTCATACCGTCCAGCTCAATCTG
>JAGBQS010000153.1 GCA_017632695.1 Bacteroidales bacterium | reverse complement strand
TATCCATTCTTGTTGAGTTTTCCAAATATTTTTGCAAAAAGTAGTGTTTTTTCATCGTTTTTTCCCGTTTTTGGCATTTTTCGTGTCAAAAACAGAAAAATTAATCGGTTGAACGGTCAGAAACAGAGCCGTTCTGTTCCCGGAAAAGTCAAGTTAATGTCCGACTGCAGCTGAGCGTCCGAAAGACTGCCCGAAAACCGTTCCCAATGGCATAAAACCATACAATATTGCCATTTGAACGCGCTTTTAGGGGTTTCGGAGCATAAAAAAACTCCGAAAAACACATTTTTTCAGATTTTTTGTTCGGTATTGAAAAAATTAATACTATATTTGCGCCCGAAACTAATTTATGATTACCATTGTCATAAAACAACAAACACGAAATAAAATCTAAAAAGCAACATGAAGACGATTTCAAAGTTTTTCGGTCTTGCCATGATGGCCATTCCGATGCTCTACAGTTGCCAGAATCAGCCTGCAGAGCTTACCAAATCGGGTCTCGACCCACAGAAGTTCAACGCAGAGATCAACGGTAAGAAAACCGCTCTCTACACCCTGAAGAATGCCAATGGCATGGAGGTCTGCCTGACCAACCTTGGCGGACGTATTGTCAGCATCATGGCTCCCGACCGCGACGGCAACCTTCGCGACGTGGTTCTGGGCTTCGACAACGTTCAGTCGTACGCCAATCTGGACGGCAAGACACCTTCCGACTTCGGTGCCTGCATCGGCCGCTTTGCCAACCGTATTGACGGCGGCAAGTTCACCCTCGACGGAACCGAGTATCAGCTTGTACAGAACGACAAGGCCAACTGTCTGCATGGCGGACCGACCGGCTGGCAGTATCAGGTTTACGATGCCGAGCAGGCCGACAGCACCACCGTTAAAATGAGCATTGTAAGCCCGGACGGCGACAACGGCTTCCCCGGCACAGTTACAGCAAGCTGCACCTACACCCTGACCGACGACAATGAAATCGTTATGGTTTACGAGGCTACCACCGACAAGCCTACCGTGATCAACATGACAAACCACAGTTACTTCAACCTCTCCGGCGACCCGACACAGACCGTTTTGGGCGATACCCTCTGCATCGTATCTACCCAGATGACTCCTACCAACGAGGCGCTGATTCCTACCGGCGAGATTGCAAATATCGAACCAGGTTCTGTTTTCGATTTCCTCACCGTACACAAGACCGTCGGACAGGACATCGAGGCTGACGACATCAACCTGAAGATGGCAGGCGGCTACGACCACAACTGGATCATTCTTCCTCAGCCACAGGCCGAGAATTTCCCGCTGCACGCACTTCTCTACAACCCGCAGAGCGGCATTGTTCTGGCTGTTAAGAGCGATCAGCCGGGCATCCAGTGCTACACCGGCAACTTCCTGAACGGAACCGCCGTCGGCAAGAAGGGCATCAAGTACCAGAAGCGCACCGGTATCTGCCTGGAGACCCAGCGCTATCCTGACTCTCCGAACAAACCTGAGTGGCCTACTACCACCTTGCGTCCTGAGGAGACTTATCAGACAGTTACCATCTTCGAGTTCCATACCGATAACGAGAAACTCGGCAAGTAACCGGCCAAGCTACGCTAAAGCACAAACATTTTTATACACAGTAATACAAATACAAAATGGCACAGCAACAACGAAATTGGGTGGCTATCATTACCATGTTCTTCATTTTCGGTATGATCAGCTTCGTCACCAATATGGCAGCTCCTTTCGGAAACATCTGGGGCTTTACTTACGACTGGGCCGGCATGGCCGGTAACCTGATGAACTTTACAGCCTACCTCTTCATGGGTATTCCGGCAGGCAACATGCTGATCAAGTTCGGCTACAAGAAGACCGCTCTCATCGCCCTTGGTGTTGGCGTTGTAGGTTTGGGTGTTCAGCTGCTGTCGAGCGTAGTAGGTGCCGATGTTCCCGTTGTGGAAATCGGGGGCCAGATGTGCGCTCTGAACCTTTTCATCTACCTCTTGGGTGCTCTGATCTGCGGTTTCTGCGTATGTATGCTCAACACCGTAGTTAACCCGATGCTCAACCTGTTGGGTGGAGGCGGCAATACCGGCAATCAGCTGGTTCAGGCCGGCGGTTCAATCAACTCCCTTACCGGAACCCTCACTCCTATGCTGGTTGGCGTGCTGATCGGCACCCTGACCAAGGAGACCACCATGGCCGAAGTTGCTCCGCTGGTAATTACCGGCATGTGCATCTTTGCTGCTGCCCTGGTTATCATTTCGTTTATTAAGATTGAGGAACCGCAGGGAGACCTTTCAAATGTAACTTACGAGAAATCGCCGGTTGCCTTCCGTCATTGTCTGCTCGGCATCATCGCTATCTTCTTCTATGTAGGTATCGAAATCGGCGTTCCCGGCGAGATGAACATGTGGATCAGCCGTCTGCCGTTCGAGGGCGCTGCAGCCGTAGCAGGTTCAATGGCCGCTATCTACTGGGCCCTGATGCTGGTAGGACGTATCGCTTCGACCGCTATCTCGGCCAAGGTTTCAACCCGTGCCCAGATGATTTGCGTTTCATCGACAGCCATCGTACTGCTGCTGGCTGCTATTTTCACAGGCAGCATCAACGTGAACATCTTCGGCGGCGATGTACCTCTCTCTTGCGTATTCATCTTCCTGACCGGTATCTGCACCTCGATTATGTGGGGCGGTATCTTTAACCTTTCGACCGAGGGTCTGGGCAAATATACAGCCAAGGCTTCGGGTCTGTTCATGATGATGGTAGTCGGCGGCGGTATCATGCCTTTCATTCAGGACAACGTGGTTCGTCCATATACCGGCTATCTGGGTTCATACTGGCTCATCATTGCCATGCTGGCCTACATCCTGTACTACAGTCTCATTGGCTGCAAGAACGTGAACAAGGATATCAAGGTCGACTGATACGGATCATGAAAGAATCCTGACAATACTACTTAATTACAAACAAAACCATTATCTAATTCAAAACAATCTAAATTATGGCATTTCTTGATTGGTTGGTCATCGGCCTTTTCTGCGTAGCCTTGGTAGGTATCGTAGTATGGGTGACCATGCAGAAGAACAACAACTCGGCCGACTACTTCCTGGGCGGCAAGGACGCAACCTGGATTGCAATCGGTGCTTCTATCTTTGCTTCGAACATCGGTTCGGAACACCTCATCGGTCTGGCCGGTTCCGGCGCTTCGTCGGGTATGGCTATGGCTCATTGGGAGATTCAGGGCTGGATGATCCTGATTTTGGGTTGGGTATTCGTACCTTTCTATACCCGTTCGATGGTTTACACCATGCCAGAGTTCCTGGAGCGCCGTTTCAACAGCACCAGCCGTTCCATCCTGACTGCTATTTCGCTCATCAGCTATGTGATGACCAAGGTAGCCGTTACGGTTTACGCCGGCGGTCTGGTATTCCAGCAGGT
>JAGBQS010000152.1 GCA_017632695.1 Bacteroidales bacterium | reverse complement strand
CAAGGCATTCTTACTGTCGTTGGTAATAACAATCTTGTTACTCTTTACGCGGTTATCAATACCCCGGAGTTTATCAAGCAGAGGACGATTGTCGTCACCTTTATCAAAACTAGGCACCTCGCCGATAAACGGCATCGACAATGTGTCTTCGATATCCTTGCGCCCGCGAACCGTTGTATCCAAAAAGACAATCAGCAGCATAATCAATGCCGGAAGAGCCAAGCCTGCACCCGTAAACTTGATAAGGATGGAATTCACAGCAGGTGAAACCGGTCCTAATTCACCCATCGGATCTTCGATGAGTCGGGTATCGGCTTCCGAAACGGCAATCTGCAAACGCAATTCCTCACGTTTCTTCAGAAGGAACGAGAAATAGGACTGCTTATATTCGCGTGTAATACTAAGGGACTGTGCCTTTACCGATGTACTGTCGTACTTGGACTTGCGTGCCGAAGCTGTTGCAGCCGAATAACGTGCCACCTTACTGTTGGCAGTACGCACTTTGATATTCAAGGCATCGATGTAAGAATCCATTCCCGACATCAGTGCCGGTTCCATACTTTGCAGATTCTCGTCAATCTGCAGCACAGCCGGGTTGTTAACCGAAGAGTTTGCAATCAGTCGCTTACGCTTCTGCACCATGTCGTTATAACCCTGTACCTGTCCTGAAATACCGGCCTCATCCAATCCGGACATCTGCGGAATATAATCCTTCTCCTGCAAAGATGTCTGCATGCGCTTTTTCAGGTCTTTAGCCGACTGAAGTTGCGCCTGAATCTCGTACAACTCTTCCCGAGCCATATCACGTTGTCCGATTTGCTGGCTCATATTGGTTGCTTTAACCTCCAGATCTGGGTCGACTCCGATATCGAACAGCTGGCCCTCAGTTTCGCCCAATTCTTTGGCAGTTTCTTCGATACGCTCATCGACGAACTTAGCCGAACTGATGGCCACAGCATTCTTCTCTTCCAATGTCTGCTGGTTATAGACGGCTATGAAGGCTCTCAAAATGGAATCGCATTCAGCTACCGAAGTAGCCGTACAAGTCAGACGAACCATGGCCACAGCCCGCTTATCGGCAACTACCGTAGCCCGGCATGCCTTGGCGGCTTCAACGGGACTCGACCTATGAACAACAATCACTTCGTCCATATTGGTAACCAACGAAGGATACTGCTCATCGGTAACATCCAAGCGAATGGTTTCCTCCGTACCGGGCACAATCAGGTCGGCTCCGAAATAATAATAGCCGGACTCTTCGTCAATCTCCTGCTTGACGCCCTGTGCCGAAACCTTGACAATACGGAACTGCTGAGGAGAAACGGGCATGATGTCCAGTTCCACGTCTCCGGTATACTTACTCAAGAAAGATACCGTAAAAGGCCGGTCGGCAAAAAGGTATTCACGACGGAATGCGCCTCGTCTGAAATAAGCAACATCGTAATGAATCCGTTCACTTACCTGCGTGGCAATTTTCAACGAATTCAAGATATAAAGCTCATTGCTCATATTGGTGACGCCCAAGTCAGAAATTCCCAAAT
>JAGBQS010000151.1 GCA_017632695.1 Bacteroidales bacterium | reverse complement strand
AGTCAGACGGGCGAAGTCACCAACCTCGGACGAGGCGGATCGGACTATACAGCAGCCATCGTAGCATCGGCCCTCAACGCCGAACAGCTGGAAATCTGGACCGATGTGGACGGCTTCATGACAGCCGATCCCCGTGTTATTTCGGGAGCCTACGTCATTCCGGAACTGTCGTTCGTCGAAGCTATGGAGCTTTGTAACTTCGGTGCCAAAGTCATCTACCCGCCAACCATCTTCCCGGTATATCACAAGAATATTCCGATAGTCATCAAAAACACCTTCAACCCATCGGCTCCCGGCACACTGATTCATTCCAATCCGTCGCATGTGAGCGGAAAGGTCATCAAGGGCATCTCGTCGATTAACGACACCGCACTTGTTACCATTTCGGGATTGGGCATGGTCGGAGTCATCGGTGTCAACAAACGCATCTTCTCGACATTGGCCGACAACGGCATTTCGTGCTTCCTGGTCAGCCAGGCATCTTCGGAGAACTCGTCGACCATCGGTGTCAAGAACGGAGATGCCGAACGTACCGCCGAACTGCTGCGTTCCGAATTCAGCAAGGAACTGGAGATGGGCGAGATCAACTCCATCACCGCCGAACATGATCTGGCAACCATCGCCATTGTGGGCGAACGCATGAAACAGACTCCGGGTATTGCCGGCAAGCTGTTCCGTATTCTGGGTCAGAACGGCATCAACGTGATTGCCTGTGCTCAGGGTGCATCGGAAACGAACATTTCGTTTGTCACCACCAAAGAAAGTCTGCGCAAGGCCATCAACGTCATTCACGATTCGTTCTTCCTGTGGGACTACAACGTACTCAACATCTTCCTGACCGGTGTCGGACTGGTGGGAAAGAACCTGTTGGAACAGATTCGCAAGCAGCAGGATTATCTGCTTAAGCACAGGAACCTGAAACTTTCGGTTGTGGGTCTGTCGAACAGCCGTCATTGCCTGTTGAAACGCGAAGGCATCGACCTGTCCAACTGGGAGGAACAGCTGGCAGCCAGCACCGAGCCGTCGTCGCCCGAAATCCTGCGCGACAAGATTATCGAGATGAACATCTTCAATGCCGTGTTTGTCGATTGTACGGCTTCACCCGACATCGCCTCCATTTATGAGACGCTGCTGGAGCACAACGTCAATGTGGTTTGCGCCAACAAAGTGGCAGCATCCGGCGATTACGAGAACTACCGTCAGTTGAAACGTACGGCACGCAAGCGCGGTTCCAAATACCTGTTCGAGACTAATGTTGGTGCAGGTCTTCCGCTGATCTCAACCATCAACAGCCTATGCAATTCGGGCGATGAGATCCTGAAGATCGAAGCCGTTGTGAGCGGTACCCTGAACTACATCTTCAATGTCCTTTCGGAAGACATCCCGATGAGCAAAGCTATCCGGATGGCTCGCGATGCCGGCTATGCAGAACCCGATCCCCGTATGGACCTGAACGGAAGCGATGTTATCCGAAAGATTGTCATCCTGTCGCGCGAAGCCGGCTACAGGATTTCCAAGGAAGACGTTGAGAAGCACCTCTTCATTCCGGACGAATTCTTTGAGGGATCGGTGGACGAGTTCTGGGAGAAGATCCCTGCCTTGGACGCCCACTTTGAAGAAATGCGCCGTAAAGCAGCCGAACAGCGTCACAGGTTCCGTTTTGTTGCCACATTGGAGGACGGTAAGGCACGTGTTGAGTTGCGCGAAGTGGACGACCAGCACCCGTTCTACAGGCTGGAAGGCTCGAACAACGTCATTCTGCTGACTACCGCCCGCTACAAGGAACAGCCGATGGAAATCAAGGGCTACGGTGCCGGTGCAGCCGTTACGGCAGCCGGAGTATTTGCCGACATCATCTCGATTGTCAACATCCGATAAAAAGCAATTATGAAGTACATTATTATATTGGCCGACGGTGCCGCCGACGAACCGCTTGAACTCTTTGGAGGGAAAACACCGTTGCAGGTAGCCCAAAAGCCGAATATCGACAGAATTGCCCGGGAAGGAATCAACGGTCGTCTGGTAACGGTTCCCGAAGGCTTCCATCCCGGAAGCGAAATCGCACACCTCGGACTGTTAGGCTACGATGTAGCCAAGGTTTTTGAGGGTCGCGGCTCGCTGGAAGCAGCGTCCATGCAAGTTCCCATCGAGGATGGAGAAGTGGCCATGCGCTGCAACATCATCTGTCTGGAAGGCGATAACATCAAGAATCATTCGGCTGGCAATATCTCGAACGAAGAAGCCTCCGTGCTGATCGGCTACCTGAATCAGGAACTGGAACACTTCCATACAGAAACAGGCATTCCGGTTAGCGGCATCCGCTTTTTCGATGGAGTCAGCTACCGCCACCTGCTGAAAATCAAGGGAGGTAAGAAACAGGTAAGATGCACACCGCCTCACGACAAGATCGGTCAGCCCTGGGAGCCGGAACTGCCTGTTGCCGAAACGCCTGAAGCCGAAGAAACCGCACAGTTGCTTCGGGAACTGATTCTGTGGAGTCAGGAAAAGCTGAAGAATCACCCGGTCAACCTCAAACGTATAGCCGAAGGAAAGGATCCAGCCAATTCCATCTGGCCGTGGAGTCTGGGTTACCGTCCGCAGATGCAGACCCTGCACGAACTGTTCCCCAACCGGATTCAGACGGGTGCTGTCATTTCGGCTGTCGATCTGATTTTCGGCATCGGAGTGTAT
Organism: Bacteroidales bacterium; assembly: GCA_017632695.1. Lineage (GTDB taxonomy): Bacteria > Bacteroidota > Bacteroidia > Bacteroidales > UBA3663 > Liminaster. The sequence continues at coordinate 13,201 of JAGBQS010000151.1, read as the reverse complement.
TGCGGACTGAAAAAGGTAGAAGTGCCCGGTGCCACAGGTTTGTGGGATACCAACTACGAAGGCAAATGTAAGGCTGCCCTTCAGGAGCTGCGCGAAAAAGACTTTGTTTTCCTGCATGTGGAAGCAACGGACGAAGCCGGACACGACGGTGAGCCGGAACTGAAAAAACGTTGCGTTGAAATGCTCGACCAGCGTTGCGTAGGACCCATTCTGAACGAAGTGGAGCATTGGAACGAAGCCGTTCGTGTGGCCATTCTGCCGGATCACCCCACACCTATTAAATTCCGCACCCACACGATGACCCCTGTTCCGTTTGCCATCTGGCAGAACCATCCGTCGGACAAAGCCGGCGATGCTGCCTGCATCGTTCCAGACAACGTGCAGACCTTCGATGAAGAAGCCTGCTTCCAGGGAGCCCTGGGTCTTTTGGAAAGAGACCAGTTCATCCGCGAGTTCTTAGGATGAGAGGAATGCTTCCGTTTATCGTGATATAATCATAGGAATAATCGAACAAGAAACAAACATATAAACAAAATGAAATACTACAGCACCAACCGCCAAGCGCCCGAAGTCTCACTGAGCGAGGCTGTCATCAAGGGATTAGCCCCCGACAAAGGCCTGTACATGCCCGAAAGAATCAATCCTCTCCCCTCATCGTTCTTCGAGGGTATTCAGGATATGAGCCTGCAGGAAGTTGCCTTCGAGGTTGCCAAGGCTTTCTTTGGCGAAGACATTCCTGCCAACGATCTGAAGCAGATTGTGTACGACACGCTGCAGTTCGACATCCCGCTGGTAAAAGTCAACGGCAACATCTATTCGCTCGAATTGTATCACGGTCCGACATGCGCCTTTAAGGACGTGGGAGCCCGCTTCATGGCGCGTCTGCTGTCGTATTTCGTAAAACAGCATCCAAGCACCAAAGGTAACGTACACGTTCTGGTAGCCACCTCCGGCGATACCGGTTCGGCTGTTGCCAACGGATTCCTGGGCGTACCCGGCATCGATGTAACCGTCCTGTACCCCAAAGGAAAAGTCAGCGAAATTCAGGAAAAGCAGTTCACTACACTGGGTCAGAACATCACGGCACTGGAGGTGGACGGCGTCTTCGACGATTGCCAGCGTCTGGTTAAGGAAGCCTTCATGGATCAGGACCTCAACGAAAAGTTCTTCCTGACTTCGGCCAATTCAATCAATGTTGCCCGCTTCCTGCCACAGGCATTCTACTATTTCTATGCATACGCACAGCTCAAGAAACAGAATCCTGAAGCTGCCAAGAACCTGGTTATCTGCGTTCCTTCCGGAAACTTCGGCAACATCTGTGCCGGTCTGTTCGGTGCCAGAATGGGATTACCCGTCAAGCGTTTCATTGCATCGAACAATGCCAACGACATCTTCTTCCAGTACCTGAACGACGGACACTATAATCCGCGTGCCACTCAGGCTACATTGGCCAATGCGATGGATGTAGGCGATCCTTCGAACTTTGCCCGCATCGTGAACCTGTACGGCGGCGGACAGCAGAAGGCAGTCAAGATCTCGCCCGAAGAGGCACACAAGGCTATTACGGCCGAAATCAGCGGTGCTACCTACAACGATGAGCAGATCAAGGCCGCCATGCAGCTTGCTCTGAAGAACGACCACTACGTGTGCGATCCTCACGGAGCCTGCGGATATCAGGCTTTGGTGGACGGTCTGCGTCCGGGCGAAACCGGTATTTTCCTCGAAACCGCCCATCCTGCCAAGTTCAAGGACACGGTTGAACCTATCATCGGACAAAGTGTTGCCATTCCTGACACGCTCCAGAAGTTCATGAACGGAACCAAGCAGAGCCTCCCGATGACCAAGGATTTTGCCGATTTCAAGAAGTTCCTGCAGAATAATTTGTAAGGTTATAAGGTTTTGAGGTCTTGAGGTCTTAAGGTTTTGAGATTCTTCGCCTAACGGCTCCGGCGAGCAAGCTCGGAGGTAAGGTTTTTAGTTTTTTAAGGTTATAAGGGATTAAGGTTAATGGTAAAGAGATCGAAATCGGAATACTTCAGCGCCATCACCCACACCGTTGGTCTGGCTTTGGTGCCCTGCATTGCATGGGTCATCATCTGGCTGGGCTATACGAAGAATTGGGAAATGGCATTCGGTGCAACATTCTTCACGGTAGGTATGTCGCTGATGTATCTGACCTCCTGTTTCTACCACTGGACAAGAGCAGGAGCATCCCGGAAGCGTATTTTACGCATTCTGGATCATTGTTCCATCTATGTGCTGATTGCATCGAGCTATACGCCTATCTGCATGGGAATCATCGAGGACGACCATTTTGCAATAGGCTGGACGGCTTTCGGTATCATTTGGGCGTTATCCCTGACAGGCATCTTCCTGAAGATTTTTCTGTTTGACCGGCTGGCCAAAACCTCACTGATCCTTTATCTGATATTGGGATGGTCTATATTGTTCTTCATCCCAAGCGTTCGCGAATGCATCAACCTTTGGGCCATTATCTGGATCATGCTCGAAGGTGTGGTATATACCACAGGCGTCTATTTCTTTGTACATGACCGCGAACCCAACCATCCGTACTATCACGGCATCTGGCACATACATGTCATAGCCGGTACGGTTTTGCATTGGGCTGCGGTCTTCTCCATGACGCTTGCTCCGTCAGTCGGCTAATTTCCGGCCGAAAAATCAGGACAAGCCGGATAAACAGAACAAACCGGGAACAGATCAGAACAGGCCGAACAGCTTGGCATCAATCTGATCGGTCACCTTGAGGAAGTCCTCAGGATTCTCTTCGAAGTTGCAGGTATCGCCGTCCACAATAATCAGATTTCCCTTGTAAGTTTCAATCCACTCTTCGTAGCGGGTGTTCAGACCGGTCAGGTAATCAATTCGGATTGCCTGCTCGTAAGCACGTCCGCGCTTTGCGATATGGTCAATCAGGTGCGGCACCGAAGAACGGATATAAATCATCAGGTCGGGCAGTTTCACCAGACTCATCATCAGTTCGAACAGATCCCGATAGTTCTGGAAATCGCGATCCGACAGCAGACCCATCTCATTCAGGTTAGCGGCAAAGATCCGGGCATCCTCAAAAATGGTACGGTCCTGAATGATAACATCCTGACTTTTCGAGATTTCGACGATGTCCTTGAACCGTTTGCTCAGGAAATAGATCTGAAGGTTAAACGACCAGCGTGCCATATCGGCATAATAATCGGCCAGATAGGGATTATTATCTACAGGTTCGTAATTAGGTTTCCAACCATACCGGTTGGCCAGCATTTTGGTAAGTGTGGTTTTTCCACAACCGATATTACCGGCAATTGCAATGTGCATAGTATATTGGGGTTAAAAAGATTAGTATTGAGGTTTTAACAGATTTGTAATACATTTTTTAAGGCTGAATCAGTCTGCATCAATCCGGAAAGTCATATTCAATTCAAACAATCCGGACGGGATTAAAACAATCCGAACAGCTGCTGATCCACCTTATCGGTGATAGTTCGGAAATCCAGCGGATTATGTTCAAAATCCAGGCTGTCCTTGTCAAGCGTCAGCACTTTCCCGTCGTAATGATTTCCGATGAACTCGTCGTAACGCCGGTTCAGACCCTCCAGATAATCAATCTGAATTGCCTGCTCATATTCGCGGCCACGTTTCTGGATGTTCCCGATCAGATGAGGCAGGCTCGCCCGCAGGTAGATCATCAGGTCGGGCTTACGTATCAGACCCTTAATCTGATCGAAGAGATCCATAAACGTCTCGTAGTCACGCTTCGACAGGTTGCCTTGCGCATAGTTATTAGCCACAAAGACATACACGCCCTCGAAGATGGAACGGTCCTGAATCACGTTCCGTCCTGAACGGGCAATATCGATGATGTCCAGGCAGCGCTCCTTGAGGAAGAACACTTCCATTGCGAACGACCATCGGCCGATGTCCTTGTAATAATCCTCCAGATACGGGTTGAAGGAAACAGCCTCGAATTTAGGCTCCCAGTCGTAATGTTTGGCAAGCATACGGGTCAGCGTAGTCTTTCCGCTTCCGATGTTACCGGCAATAACTATATGCATGAATTGATAATTTCTTATTTTTTTACGCTCCCACGGGGAAAAACTTTTTCTCCCACGGGGAAATTATTTTTTCTACACTTCCAGAACCATTTTCTCGTTGGCCAGAACCGTATTGGGGAAAATGGCCTGCGCCTCTTCCAGCAGCGGACGTTCCTGTTCGGCGGTCAGATACTGGGCCGAAAAATGCCCCAGCACCAGTTTTCCGACACCCGCCTTTTGTGCGATGACGGCAGCCTGCACCGCTGTGGAGTGTCCCCGGTCACGCGCCTTAGCCACATCCTTATGTTCGTAGGTGGCCTCATGATAAAGCAGGTCGGCGCCCTGAATCAGGGGAACGATGCTCTCGGCATAAAGCGAATCGCTGCAGTAGGCATATTTCTTGCTCGGAGTAGGGTCCGAAGTGAGCAGCTCGTTGGGAACAGTCTTACCGCTCTCCGGATCCGTCCAGTCATTTCCCTTCTTAATACCTTTAAAATAGGCGAACGGAATACCCAGCTCCTCACAACGGTCAACAAGCAGATGCCGGTCGCGAGGCTTTTCCTCGAACAGGAAACCGCAGCAAGGCACCCGGTGATGCAGCGGAATCGTGCTGATCTTCAAGGCGTGATCCTCATAGATAACGGCATTCTGCGTGGTATCGATCGGGTCGAAGATGACGTTCATCGAAAGGTTCGGACAGAAAAAGTCGAACAGCGGCCGGAAAATCCGTTCGGCATCCGGATGGGCGTGAATCACGATGTCGCCCGTCCGCTGCCCCAGTCCCAACGTGGAGATCAGACCGACCAGCCCCAGACAGTGATCGCCGTGCAGATGGCTGATCAGGATATGCCCGATCTTACCGAAGGGAATCTTCGAACGGCACAGACCCACCTGCACGCCTTCGCCGCAGTCCACCAGAAACAGATTGCCCCTGAAATCCACCACCTGTGCGCTGGGGCTGTGCCTCAGCGTCGGCTTTGCGCTTCCGCAACCAAGAATGGTAACCTTGAAACAATCCACGGATCAGATGTTATAAAAAACGGACAAACGGATTCTTAAAAACAAATGCACAATGCATTTATCAACTGCAAATATAGCATTATTTTTCGAATTTATCACTATTTCTTCTCCTTTTTTTGCCGATTTTATTGCAATCTCCCAAAATTTTCGCCGAAAAGTAGGTTTTTAAAATTAAAATCGCTATCTTTGCCGAGTTAAAAAGCAACCTCATGCAAGATAAAACACAATTCGATTACGGCCTTTTCCGAGTGGCCGCTGCCATCCCTACCGTCAAGGTAGCCGATGTGGAATACAACCTGAAACAACATATCAGCTTGATTCATCAGGCACACGCTGAAGGCGTCCAGCTGCTGGTCTTCCCGGAACTCTCCATTACGGGCTACACCTGCGCCGACCTCTTCCATCACCAGCCCCTGCTCAATGCCGCCCTCGATGCTCTGGCACATCTGGCCGAAGCCACCCGCGGCATCGATATGGCGGTTGTGGCAGGTGCTCCGCTGGCAATGGGCAACCGGCTCTACAACTGCGGTGTCCTGTTGGGCGACGGACTGATTGCCGGTATCGTCCCCAAGGTTTACCTGCCCAATTACAATGAGTTCTACGAAGCCCGCTGGTTCGCATCCGGAGCCGAAGTGCCGGACGGCAGCATGCTCGAGATTACCACCTCCGACAAGAAAGGCAAACGCATCCAGCATCGCGTCCGCATGGGCAAAGACCTGCTCTTCGACTTCGAAGGCACCACCATCGGCATCGAGATCTGCGAGGATCTGTGGGTTCCGATGGCTCCGTCCAACCGTATGGCGCTGGCAGGAGCCCAGGTTATCGTGAACCTCTCCTGCTCCGACGAGGTGCTGGGCAAGCACGCCTATCTGCGCCGTATGATCGAGGCACAAAGCGGACGTCTGATGTGCGCCTACGTCTATGCTTCGGCAGGCTTCGGCGAATCGAGTACCGACCTGGTGTTTGCGGGCAAGGGCCTGATTGCCGAAAACGGTACCCTGTTGGGCGAAAGCCAGCGTTTCCAAATGGATAACCGGCTGCTGGTTCGGGATGTGGATGTGGAGAAACTGAAAGTGCTGCGTCGGACGCAGACCACCTTCAGCGACCTGATGCCCAACACAGGCACACAGAACGCGGTTTTTCACAGCGAATACTACAGTCACGACCTGCCGCGTAACGGCGGCTACCAGACCATACATCTCAGCAAGCTGACCGCTCCGGACTTCCGGCAGAAGCTGCACCGTTTTGTGGCTCCGCGGCCTTTCGTTCCATCGGACGAGGACGATATGGAAACCCGTTGCTCGGAGATCTTCAACATTCAGGTTCAGGGTCTGGTGACGCGCCTGCAGCACATTCAGGCCCAAACGGCCGTCATAGGTATTTCAGGCGGACTGGATTCGACGCTTGCCCTGCTGGTTACCGTACGTGCCTTCGACAAGTTAGGCTGGAACCGCAACCGTATTGTGGGCATCACGATGCCCGGATTCGGAACCAGCGGCCGCACCTATAATAATAGTATAGGCCTGATGAAGTCACTGGGCATTACCCGTCGGGAAATCTCCATCAAGGATGCCGTCAACCAGCACTTCAAGGATCTGGGCATCGACAGTTCCGTACACGACGTAACCTACGAGAACTGCCAGGCCCGCGAGCGCACACAGATCCTGATGGACGTATCGAACCAGACGGGCGGCATCGTGATCGGAACCGGCGATCTGTCGGAACTCTGTCTGGGCTGGTGCACCTACAACGGCGACCACATGTCGATGTATGCAGTCAATGTCTCGATACCCAAGACGCTGGTCAAGTATCTGGTCCGTTACGTGGCTCAGAACCCCTCCATCTGCCAGTCGGCGGTCATTACCGAGACCCACGGCAAGAAACGTTCGGCAACCGAGATCCTGCTGGACATCATCGATACCCCGATCTCGCCGGAACTCATTCCTACCGACGCCAAAGGCAACATCGCACAGAAGACCGAAGACCTGGTCGGCCCATACGAACTGCACGACTTCTTCCTGTACCACATGTTCCGCTTCGGAGCATCGCCCCGCAAGATTTTCATGCTGGCACAGAAGGCGTTCCAGAACGACGAGTACAAGGATATGCGCGAAGGCACCTACGATGATGAAACCATCCGCAAATGGCTTCGTACCTTCTTCCGCCGCTTCTTCCAGCAGCAGTTCAAGCGCTCCTGCCTGCCCGACGGACCCAAGGTCGGTACCGTATCCATATCGCCGCGCGGCGACTGGCGCATGCCGAGCGATGCCTGCTCCACCTTGTGGCTGAAGGAAGTGGACGAACTTTAATATTTAGCTTTAATCCGAAAAAATCCGATTCAAACAATCATGTCATTAGAAGAACTCAAGGCATCATTGGATGCCTCCGTTATTGAAACCCTTAAAACTGCTGTATCAGCAACCCAACCTATCTCCGACGAAGATTTCAACACCGTCAGCAACTATCTTACATCCGCTGCCGACGCCCTGGGAGAAGACCAGATTACTGAACCGTTACGATATATTTGCGCCTCCATCGGCGGACTCCGTGCCGAAGACCTCAAAGCCGTCATCGAGGACGGATTTGATGCCGATGTGTTCGAACAGTGGAACAACCTGCTCGGCTTCCCCGTTCTCGCCTACCGCGATCTGGGCAAGGCCAAACTTTACGACCTCCAGCCTGTTCTGCGTACACGTCTGCGCGAAATGTGGGGCGAGAAATCGCTTCGCAGCTGCGCCTCCGACCTCGGCTATTACCTGCTCGAGAAACGGCAGGCAGGCGATCTGGTACGCGACGTCCAGATCATGCACCTGCTGCTCGACGGCGAAGAAGTGGCAGCCGCAGCCGAATACCTCAGCCAGGCTGAAGGCGAGGCTCTGCGCATTGCCGTCAATACCGTCGGTCAGGCCCTGAAAGACGGACCGGACTACGTGAAGCAGGCGGTTTACGACATGCCTCGCACCGAGGGCGAAAAGGTGAATACCGCCAAGCTGCTGATGCTGCTGCTGAACGACTGTCTGAACTTTGTGGGCCAGCCGGACCTGCAGAAACCCGTAGCCGAAAAACTTACTGCCCTGGTGGACGAACTCATCCGTCAGGGACATCAGGAAATAACCGTCCTGCTGGGTCTGGGTCAGTTACGTTTGGCTCAGAATGCACGTTTGCGCCGCGATGAACAGGCTGCACAGCAGACCTTTATCGGCGCCCTGAATTACCTGATGGCACCGTTGCAGCAGGCCGACCCGCTCACCATCAGCGCCGAACAGATCCGCCAGTACTGGATCTGCCTGAAAATCTGCCAGGAGATGGCACAGCCGAAAGCCATCAGCCTCCTGTTCGAGAGCATCATCAAGGTCGAGAAAGCCATCACGCAGGATGCCAACCGTCCGGACGAAGAACGCGGACGCGTTGCCGAGGACATCATTGCCCAGCACATCGACATGAGCAAGCTCTACTATGCATTCCCCAAGGAACTGCAGGAGCAGTTCACCAATTACACCGAACCGACCCTTGCCCTGCTGAAAGCCTATCTGGACGGCGCCAAGGCCGAAATTCCTACCGAACCCGGCAAGGATGGCTACAGCATGGAAGATGTGGCAAAGCTGGCCAGCTATTACCAGTCGGCCGGCGAACTGAACGAGCACCTGGAACGCTTAGACGAAAGCTACGACGCCCTGGTGGAAGCCCAGATACTACAGATGCGGCTGGTAGGCCAGCTGCAGACCCGCGACGGTGAGCAGATGTCGCCCCAGCAGCTTCTGCAGCGACTGGCACTTTCGGTCACCAACCACATGCTGGCCGCACACTACCGCCGTCAGGGCAAGCAGCACGACCTGAATGTGGTGCTGACTGCCAACATGAACCTCGCCCTTGACTGCTTCAAGGCCTATGGCCGCGACGGACGCGTCATTCACTTCACCATCAATGCGGCGCTGGAGCTGGGCGACCTGCAGCACCGTTCAGGCGGTATGCTGGCCGAATGCGGCACTTACGAGAAGGTGATCCGTCAGTTCGGCATCCTGAACAACATGCGCATCGATGCCCAGCTCTGTCAGGATCTGGCCATGATTCATACCAAGTGCGGACAGGCACAAAGCCATCCGAATATCCGTCGGTACGGCGATGCCTTGCGGAATCTGGATACAGCTCTGAAGCTTTGGAGCACCATGTATCAGAACACCAAGAACGAGGAATTCAAGAAGAACGCCGACGTGGTGGCTCAGCAGATTGCCAAGTTCAAGAAAAAACCGTAATATTTACTATATGTATGAAGTTAACGGTAGTTATTGGAAGTTAACAGGCTTTAGCCTGTGAAGTTAACGGACGAATGTTTCTGCTACGTAAATGTTTTGCTAAAAGTATCCGTCAGCACAGGTAACGTCCGCTAACTCCCGCTAACTCCAGTTAACTCCATCTAACTCCACAATAATCATTTAATATTTTTCCATTTACAATTTAATAATAACCTGAAACATGAACTCAACTGAAAATGGCTCTAAAGCCTACTTAATCTCTATCGTGATGGTAGCCGTCCTGGGCGGACTTCTTTTTGGCTACGACACGGCTGTTATTTCCGGCGCCGAAAAAGGCCTGCAGGCCTTCTTCATGGAAGCCAAGGATTTTGCCTATACCGACGGCTGGCACGGCTTCACGTCTGCAAGTGCCCTGATCGGCTGTATCATCGGTTCGGCACTCTCCGGTTTCCTGGCAACCAACCTCGGACGCAAAAAGTCCCTGATCATTGCCGGTTTGCTGTTCTTCATCTCGGCACTCGGATCCATGGAGCCTGAGTTCCTGTTTTTCCAGCACGGCCTGCCTACCTACTCCCTGCTGCTGATGTTCAACTTCTACCGCGTGATAGGCGGTATCGGTGTGGGTCTGGCGTCGGCCATCTGCCCTATGTACATCGGCGAGGTGGCACCTTCCAACATCCGAGGCATGCTGGTGTCGTGGAACCAGTTTGCCATCATCTTCGGCCAGCTGGTGGTTTACTTCGTGAACTTCTTCATTCTGGGCGACCACATCCAGCCGCTCGTCGAGGAAATGGGTAAAGGCCTGGCTGCCATCAATCCGGCCGCACAGTGGACCGTTACCACCGGCTGGCGTTACATGTTCGGTAGCGAGGCTGTTCCTGCCGGACTCTTTGCCCTGCTCATCTGCTTCGTACCCGAAACTCCCCGCTATCTGGTAAGTATCGGACAGGATCAGAAGGCCGAAGGCATTCTGGCCAAGATCAACGGCTCGCTGAAGGCCAAGCAGATCCTGCAGGACATCAAGGACACCATGGTGGTGAAGACCGAACGGCTCATGACCTACGGCGCCCTCTGCATCTTTGTGGGCATCATGCTGTCCGTATTCCAGCAGGCTGTGGGCATCAACGCCGTGCTCTACTATGCTCCGCGTATCTTTGGCGACATGGGCATGCACGATCCGATGATGCTGACCGTCTTCATGGGCATCATCAATATCTCGTTCACGCTGGTGGCTGTGTTTACGGTCGAGAAATGGGGACGCAAGCCTCTGCTCATCAGCGGCTCTCTGGGTATGGCCCTGGGCGCCTTCGGTGTAGCCGTAACCTTCGGCCACACAGGCATGGAGCTGCTTACCGCCGCTTCGCTGCTTATCTATTCGGCTTCGTTCATGTTCTCGTGGGGACCCATCTGCTGGGTACTTATTGCCGAGATCTTCCCCAACACCATCCGCGGTGCAGCTGTGGCCATTGCCGTTGCAGCCCAGTGGATCTCCAACTTCATCGTATCATCATCGTTCGTACCGATGTTCAACATGCACCTGACCGAAGGTGATGACTTCGGCCACTGGTTCACCTACGGTCTGTACGGCGTAATCTGCATCATTGCCGCCCTGTTCGTTTGGCGTCTGGTGCCCGAAACCAAAGGCAAGACCCTCGAGGATATGACCAAACTGTGGCGCAAACAGCAATCATAATATAATCCCTAACATAATTTTATCCTATCATGATCTCCAAAAACATCCAATACATCGGCTGCGATGATCCGCAGCTCGATATGTTCGAGAGCCAGTACGACACCCCCGAAGGTATGTGCTATAACAGCTACCTGATTCCGGATGACAAGGTTGCCGTGTTCGACTCGGTCGATGCCCGTCAGACCGATCTGTGGATTGCCAATTTGCAGGCAGGCCTGAACGGACGCAAGCCCGATTATCTGATTGTGCAGCACATGGAACCCGACCATTCGGGCAGTCTGCAGGCCTTCCGCAAGCTCTTCCCCGAAGCTGTCATCGTGGCCTCGCAGAAAGCCCTGCAGTTCATGGCACAGTTCAACCCCGGTGCCGATATGGGCGCCGTGCAGGCCGTTAAGGAAGGCGATAAGCTGGACCTCGGCCACCATACCCTCCAGTTCCTGACAGCACCTATGGTACACTGGCCGGAAGTCATCATGACCTACTGTCCGGAAGAGAAGACTTTCTTCAGTGCCGATGCCTTCGGTAAGTTCGGCGTGTACGATGCCGATCCGGACGATTGGGCATGCGAGGCACGTCGCTACTACTTCAACATCTGCGGCAAGTACGGAGCACCGGTTACTACCGTCCTCAAAAAGGCTGCTGCGCTCGACATTGAACAGATCTGTCCGCTGCACGGACCCGTGCTCGAAGGCGAAAAGCTCGCCGAAGCCCTGCGTCTTTATTCCATCTGGAGCAGCTACGGCACCGAGACCGAAGGCGTGCTGGTGGCATACGCTTCCATTCACGGCAATACGGCCAAGGCTGCCGAAAAGTTAGGCGAGATCCTGAAAGCCAAGGGAGCCCCGAAGGTTGTAGTGGCCGACCTGGCACGCGAGGACATGGCGGAGGTAATCGAGGATGCCTTCCGTATGAACAAAATGGTTGTATGCGCTTCCTCGTACGATGGCGATGTCTTCCCTCCCATGCACTTCTTCCTCTGGAAGCTGCAGATGAAGGCATATCAGAACCGCACCGTCGGACTGGTTGAGAACGGATCGTGGGCTCCATCGGCAGGCAAAGCCATGCGCGCACTCATCGAACCGATGAAAAATGTCAGCATTGTGGAGCCGATGGTAACCGTCAAATCGGCCTTAACCCCTGAAAATGTACAGCAATTGGAGGCTTTAGCCGATGCTATACTGGCAAATTAAGGGGAAAAAGTAAAAAAATTGCCGCAAAATTTGGTCGGAATACCCAAAATTTGTAACTTTGCGCCCGGATTTCGAAAAAGTTTCGGATTAACTAAACTCAAACTTTATATTTTATGAACGCAAAAGGGACAAAGAAGTCATTACGTGGGTATGAAGCTCGAATTGCAGCAGACACCATGCAGATTGATGAATCAATCATGCGCGTAATAGAATTTTTCAAGACTTGCAGCCTGAAAGCTCAAAACTTGAAATAATCAAAAAAGAGGCAACCCAAACGGGTTGCCTTTTTGCTACACTCTACTTTCTGCTCTTGTTGTTCTAAGTACGCGGCCGGTAACTGATCATTTTAGGTTGAAGATATTAATTTGTTATATATACAGCGGAATCCCTATTAAGGACATAGCAATGAGTCCGTGAGGCTCCCTTACATTTTTTTGTGTATAATTTTGGACTATTCATTTTTTTGTTGTATCTTTGCGGCGTGAAATAAAAAGAACGAGTTATGGCAACTTTGCAAATAAATGAAGAGATGCTTCATTACATGAGAATCATCTCCGAAGATGAGAACCTGCTGAAACGGGCAGCCAAATATCTGCGTAAGCTTGTGGCAGAAAAAAAAGCAGATCCTACGGAATTAACCCGCGAGGACTTCTTTGCGCGTATCGAAGAAGCAAGGAAACAGCCGGGCAAAAAATTTGATAGTGTTGACGAATTAGACAAATACATCAAAAGTCTATGAGCCGGTATGCGTCACCGCTCAATAACCGGGGGTACAGCTTGCTGCACCCTCGGATTTTCGTATCTGACAGATGGATAGCACTCGGAAGGAGTGCCCCTTCATCCTTAACCATTCTCCGAGCTTTGCTCGCCTGAGCGATAGCAAAGTTCCGAGTTTTGCTCGCGCGAAACGAAGCTTGAGCAACCTTGTACCTTACAAAGCTTTCTAGAAAAGCGTCCCTTGCTTACTTTCGGGAATGTAAATACTCTTTTTTTCTT
>JAGBQS010000150.1 GCA_017632695.1 Bacteroidales bacterium | reverse complement strand
GGGCAAGCTCGACGGACTGGTCATCCTCGAAACCAAAGGTATTGCGTGTCACGCCGACCTGAAGATTCCGCCCTTCCTCCACATTGAGCAGGACATTACCGGCAATACGGATTATTACAACGCCACGCTTGCGCTAAGGAGGTAAGAACGGCAACGTAACCAATTGCCAATATTCAGACAGCAACTTTAATTAAGTACAAATTCAATTAAGTACAAATAAATAAGGAGTGCAGCCACAAGCTACACTCCTTTTCTATTTACCTAAACTGCAATTGTCAATTATCAATTGTTCACCACATAAATATCCGGCAGGTTGCGGCCCTTCTCGTTGTAGTCCAGACCGTAGCCGACGATGAAATCGTTCGGAATCTCCAGACAGCAGTAGTCAACGTGCAGACCTTCCACCTTGCGTGCCTTGGGCTTGTTGAGCAAAACGGCGATGCGGACATCAACGGCACCCAGTTCCTTCAGCCAGCGGACCATACGTTCCAGGGTATAGCCGGAGTCGACGATATCTTCAACAATCACAATGGTACGTCCGGCAACCTCCTCCGGGATGCTCGAGAGGGCGCGGACCGTTCCTGTGGTCGAGAGTCCGTCGTACGACTTCATGCGGACAAATGTGATCTCGGAATCTGGAATGGTAATCCTGCGGAACAGATCGGCAGCAAAGATGAAGGCTCCGTTCAGCACACACAGAAACAAAGGGTTCTTGTCGGCCAGTTCGCTGTTGATGCGGGCGGCAACTCGGTCCACCTCAGCCAGGATCTGTTCCTGACTGAGATAGGGTTTGAACATCAGGTCATCGACCTGTATCAGATTATCCTTATTTTCCATACGAATTTTCTTTCAGTATGTTATGCCACCTTATTCAGACGCTTGATGATAGCAAAGATAAAGGCGGCAGCCAACAGGCAGATACCCATCAGAACGCCCCAAACGATAGGCAGCGGGAGGTCCCACATGTGTCCGGCCACAGCCACCAGCTTGTTGCCCAAAGCGGTAGCCACAAACCAGCCGCCCATCATCATACCCTTGTACTTGGCAGGCGAAACCTTGGTTACGAAGCTGATACCGATAGGCGACAGCAGCAACTCGGCAAAAGTCAGAATCAGGTAAGTGTTTACCAGCAGGCTGGGCGACGCATCGAAGACGTGTTCCGGATGATTCGGAGCCGGCATATCCAGACAGGCAACGGTCAGCATCAGGTAGGCAGCACCTGCCACCAGCATACCCAGACCGATCTTGAACGGAGCCTTAGGTTCCTTGCCCATATTGGCCAGCCAGCCGAACAGGGCAATCGAAACCGGAGTCAGCATCACCACGAAGCAGGCATTGAAGTGCTGGAAGATAGGTGCGCTGATTTCCGTTACGCTACCTTCGGCAGGAATACTCATTATAAAATAAGCCGAACCTAACACAATCAGCAAGGCAGCCAGCAGGCGGCTCAGACCCTTGTTCTGGAAGATGCCGAACAGGCCGTAAACCACAAAGATGCAAGCCAGCAGGTTCTTCACGTCGAAGAGCATACTCAGCAGACCCGTTGAGCTGCGGGCCGTAAACTCGTCGGCAAACCAGGTCAGCGTCAGACCGTTCTGGTGGAAAGCCATCCAGAAGAAGATCACAACGGCATAAACCAGCGCCAGGCAGACAATGCGTTCGCGGGTTTCCTTCGGATCCTCAGGAGCAGCCTCAACGGCAGCAACATCTTTCTTGCGCGAAACATTCAGCACGTGACTGAAGGTCCTGATGCCGGCAAAGTAAACAATGATTGAGAAGACTACCGAAGCGCAGGCAACGGCGAAGGCAAAGTGATACGAATCTGCCTTGCTGTAAGCCAGCGACTGCTGTGCCCAGTCCATGATGCCGATAGCAGCCGTAGGAGCAAACAGAGCGCCCACGTTGATGGCCATATAGAAAAGCGAGAAGCCCGAATCGCGCTTATCGGCAAACTCCTTGGCGTTGTACAGATCGCCCACCATCACCTGCAGGTTACCCTTAAAGAGACCCGTTCCGGCACTCACCAGCGCCAAAGCAGCCAGCATGGCACCCACAGCTGTAGCATCGCCGCCCAGAGGCAACGAGAGCAGCAGATAGCCCAGGAACATAATCACGATACCCGTAACGACCATCTTGTTGAAGCCGAACTTATCGGCCAGCATACCGCCGAACAGAGGCAGGAAATAAACAAGCGTCAGGAACCAGGTGTAAATCTCGGAAGCTGTGCCGGCCTCAAAGCCGAAGTTCTCGCCCAGGAACAGGGCAAACACAGCCAGCATGGTGTAGTAGCCGAAACGTTCGCCCGTGTTGGCAATAGCCAGAACCCAAAGGCCCTTAGGCTGTCCCTTGTACGAGATGTACAGGAAATAAAGCCAGATGGCAAACAAGACGACAATAAACGAAACAGAAAGCGTCAGGCTCATTTGTTTTTGTATTTAGATGTTTGTATTATTTCTTCACGTTAGGCTGCTCCAGACCGTAGCCCTTCAGCTTATCCTCGCGCAGCAGCAGATAAGAGATCAGGATGGCAACCACGCCGAAAGCGGCAAAGATGGTCATCGACTCGGTATAGTCAATGATGCCGGCCGTATCCGTATTGCGATCGTTAACCGATCCGATCCACATCGGCACCATAGCCAGACCGATGTTTTGGATGTAGAAAATCAGGGCGTAGGCCGTTCCCAGCAGCTTCATCGGGATGATTTTCGGAACCGAAGGCCACATGGCCGAAGGAACCAGACCGAAGGCGATACCCAGAATCACCATCACGCAAATAGCCAGCACCCAGCTGTCGAGCGGCAGGGCGAACACCACATGCACCAGCGTCAGCAGGCACGATCCGATCAGCATCAGCGTGGCACCCTTGCCGTACTTATCGTAAATACCGCCGAAGAACGGAGTCAGGAAGATGGTACCGAAAGGCAGCATAGCCGGAATCAGGCCGGCCAGTTCGGCGCTCACTCCATACTTGAAGATCATCAGCTTGGTGGCAAACTTCAGGAAGGGGAAAACGCCGGCATAGAACATCAGGCACAGGAGGGTAACATACCAGAAGCCGCGGTTCAGGAAAAGCAGTTTCAGATCTGCCATCTTGAAGCCTTCCTCCGGCTCGGTAGCAACAGCGGCTGCCGACTCGTCCTCCTTCTTATCCATTACATTATATACAAGGAATGCAATCAGGCCGATGCACAGACAGGCGGCACCCAGACCCACCGAAGCAGGCACGCCGCCAAACGCCTTGGCAATAGGCAGCGAGGCACCCAGTGCCACAGCCGTACCGATACGCGCCAGAGCAACCTGCAGACCCATCGCGGTAGCCAGCTCACGGCCTTCGAACCACTTGACGATCACCTTCGAGACGGTAATACCCGCAATCTCGCAGCCTACGCCGTAAACGGCAAAGCCCAGACCCGCCCAGGCAACCTGTGTCTGAACATCGCCGCCGAAGGGCACCCAGACGGTCGAATCGCCGAAGTCGCTGCGTACAGCCCACCACTTGATGACGGCGCCCAGGAACATCAGGCCCGTACTCATGACGCCCGTAAAACGGATGCCGAACTTATCGAGGATGATGCCGCCCAGGAAGAGCAGGAACAGATAAACGTTCATCAGGCCGTAAGCGCCCGAGAACCAACCGTACTCGCTGGAGGTCCAGCCTAAACCCAGCCCCTCCTCTGCCCCCTTGGAGGCTGTCAGCAAGGGCTCGAGCGGCGACATGACATCGGTAAAGAAGTAGCCGAACATCATGGTAACCGAAACAATGAGCAAAGCCGTCCAGCGGGCAGCTTTCGAATCGCTCAGTCTTTTCTGAATTACACTAGTCATTTTTCTATAATTTTTCGTAATTTGGGCGCAAAGTTAAACAATTCTGCCGAGTTTTCCAAATATCGGGCACAAATTCTTGCCGATTTCACATTTTATGTATAAATTTGCACCCCAACAAACAAAAAACTATGGATTTGAACGAACTGATTACATCTGTCAACGATGCCGTTTGGGGCTATGTTCTGATTTTTGCGCTGGTGGGCTGCGGCGTGTGGTTCACCTGGCGAACGCATTTTGTGCAGTTCCGGATGGTGGGCGAAATGCTGCGTCTGCTAACCGATTCGGCAGTCGATACCGTAGGCGAACAGACGGGAACTTCCGGTGCCGACTCTTCGCAGCCCCGGAAGCACATCTCGTCGTTTCAGGCCTTTGCCGTGAGTGTGGCCACCCGTGTGGGCACGGGCAACCTGGCAGGAGTGGCTTCGGCCATTGCCATAGGCGGACCGGGAGCCGTATTCTGGATGTGGGTCATTGCGCTGGTGGGATCGGCTACGGCATTTGTCGAATCGACGCTGGCGCAGCTCTTCAAGCAGAAGCATAAGGAATCGTTTATCGGCGGACCCGCGTACTACATTCAGCGCGGTCTGCACCAGAAGTGGATGGCCATTACCTTTGCCATACTCATTACGTGCCAGTTCGGACTCAGCAACAACTCCATACAGGCCAACACCATCTGCGGAGCCATGCAGGAAGCCTTCGGCTGGTCGCCCCTTTGGGTAGGCATCGTACTGGCAGCCCTGGGTCTGTTCATCGTATTCGGCGGCATCCATCGCATCGCCCGCGTCAGCTCCGTGCTGGTACCCGTTATGGCCATCGGCTATGTGATACTGGCACTCGTCATCGTGGTCATGAACATCGGGCTGGTTCCGCACGTCTTCAAGGTCATCATGCTCGATGCCTTCGGTATCGAACAGATAGCCGGCGGCGGCATCGGAGCTACCATCATGAACGGTGTCAAGCGCGGACTCTTCTCCAACGAGGCAGGCGAAGGCAGCGCGCCCAACGTAGCGGCAACGGCAGCCACCAGCCATCCGGTCAAGCAGGGACTCATCCAGGCATTGGGTGTGTTTACCGATACCCTGCTGGTCTGCTCCTGCACGGCCTTCATCATCCTCATCAGCGGTCTGTACGAGGTTCCTGAGCTGAACGGCATCGCCCTCACACAGTCAGCGTTGCAGAGCCAGGTCGGATCGGCAGGGCCCGTTTTCGTAGCCGTAGCCATCTTCCTGTTTGCCTTCAGCAGCATCATCGGCAACTATTATTACGGCGAAGCCAACATCCGCTTCATAACCCGCAGCAGCCGTGTGATGACCCTTTACCGCATCTGTTCGGCAGGCGTGATGGTACTGTTCGGCGCATTGGCCAGCTTCGAGCTGGTCTGGAACATCGTGGATTTCTTCATGGCATTCCTCACCGCCTGCAACCTGATCGCTATCGTGCTGTTGGGCCGGTATGCCTTCCGACTCCTGGACGATTACCGTCAGCAGAAGCGTCAGGGCATCCGGGAACCCGTCTTCCACCGCAGCCAGCTGCCGGAGCTGGCCGACGAGCTGGAATGCTGGGAATAGACATTATTATTATTCAATCCTGAATACGGCGGCGGTCTTCAGATCGGCGCCGTTTTTCGGATAGGTGATTGCAAGACCGTCGGCGGTCTGCTTCCACTTCAGTTTGCCGGAGTAGCCGAGCAGCGACACACGCTTGGGCTTACGGGTAACCGAATGGATGGTAACGGTCTGCCCTGCTTCCGGAACATTCATGCAGAAGGCATAGAGTTTGCCGTTCTTGCCGACGGTAAAGCGGATATCCTGAGCGTCGAACCTGAAATCGGCATGCTTTTTAATGAGACGGCCGCCGGGAAGGGTTTTCAGTTTCCCGTTCACCATTTCGCCCTCACCTATCATCGTCCACGCCTTGCTGCCGTAGATGGCCTCGCCGTTCGTGCGCATCCAGTCGCCCACGCCCTCCAGCATACGCACGGCCTCATCCTCGATGCTGCCGTCTGGGCGCAGACAGATATTGATGCAGACGTTTCCGTCGCGGCTGGCACTCTCAATGATGGAGCGGATCATCATGCCCGAATCGTACGTAAATCCGGGGGCATAGAACCAGTCGCCCACGGGCATCTCGCGTATCCATGCCTGCGAAGTGTTGATCGTATCGGGGAAGTTATGTTCGGCGGTATTCACGGCGCCATTGGTAGGACAACGGAACTTGATGATGCTGAATGCATCCACCTTGCCGCGCGTCTGCAGCTGTCGGTTATAGAAGTCGGCCATCACTGCCTGCATGGCGTTGCACTTGTAGCCTGTACCCGTACCGTTGCCGGTAAAGGGACCCTGTACGGTACCGTCGGTATAGATGAAGTCCGGGTCGTAGTGTGCCGTCACGTCCATGATACGCAGCGCCCACTGGGTGGCAAACCACCTGGCATAGTCCAGATGACGGCCGAAGATGCCTGCATTGGGCGGCGACCAGCCCGTATAGGCTTTCGCCTCGACGCTTTCGTATTCGCGCAGGTCGATGCCGTACAGCAGACGCGGGTCGTAGCCTTCCCACCACTTGCCGTTTCCGTCGGCAAGAGTCAGGT
>JAGBQS010000149.1 GCA_017632695.1 Bacteroidales bacterium | reverse complement strand
TCATTACCATTATCGGCATTCCGTTCGGAAAGCAGCATTTCAAGATGGCGCGCCTGTCGCTGGCACCCTTCGGCAAAGACGTCCGACTGTGACCGACGACGGATTTGCCGGGTCAGGTTCGGCATTTGTCTACAACTTTGAACTATTATTCACATAAATCCCAAATGAATATGAAAATCAAGAAACTTTTTACGGTTGCCCTCCTGATGATGGGTGCCGGTAGTGCGATGGCACAGTTTAACATGGATCCGGATGATTATTTCCGCCTGCAGGCCAGCTTTGTAGCTAACCAGCTTACCAACGCGGATCACGATCCCAAGGGTGTGGCTTTGGGCGGCATCTACGGTATCAGTGTGAGCGATAATCTGCCGATTTACGTTGAGGCCGGCCTTCAGCTCGAGTGGG
Source organism: Bacteroidales bacterium (assembly GCA_017632695.1). Taxonomy (GTDB): domain Bacteria; phylum Bacteroidota; class Bacteroidia; order Bacteroidales; family UBA3663; genus Liminaster. The sequence goes on along the minus strand of JAGBQS010000149.1, from coordinate 9,121 downwards.
CACATTCCGTTAGGGACGGCATCGACGAGGGTACCGGAACAACCGGCGATTATAAGTTTACGTATATGAATGTTGCCGTTCCGCTGAATCTGGTTTACAAATATCCTATCAATCCGAAGGTTGCCATCAGCGGTCACGGAGGCCTGAACTTTAAGGTCAATCTTTTGGCCAAGGAAAAGTTCGAGGATGTTTATGATGTGAACTTCCTGGATAAGGACGATGTCGGCGGTCGCGATAACCGTAACATTTTCCAGTTGGGCGGACAGGTAGGAGCCGGCGTTCATCTCGGTCAGCTTTATCTGGGCTGGCAGTATCAGGGCGACTTTATGCCTATTGCCAAGTTCGGCGACAATAAGGTGAAGTTCCACACCAACTATGTGACGGTTGGTCTGACACTCTGATTTTTTTTCTCAGCAGGAGAAATTTTTTTCCCCAGTTAGGGAAATCATTTTTCCTGCCGAGGAATCATTTCCGGGTTGCAGTCCCGTTCAAAACTGAATCGTTAACCTTAATACAATATTACTATGATTGGAGTTATGCATCTTGAAGAGGAATCTGCCCGCTGTCTGTTGTGCCACAATGCTCCCTGTTCGGCTGTCTGTGAACAGGGTGATCCTGCGAGAGCGATCCGAGCCATCCGGTTCGGAAACGAGAAACTGGCAGCCCGATGGATAGCCGGCTGTTCCGATGCGGATCTGGAGTTGGCCGAAAAGGCCTGTATTCATTACGACCGTCCCATCCGGATCCGGGAAATTGTCCGGAATCTTGACCGGATCTTTGTGTCGAGGGATAAACTGCCCGATCTGGGCATCACCTTCTGCGGTATCCGCTGCGAAAATCCGTTCTTCCTGGCTTCGTCGGCCATCTGTACCAATTACGAGATGGTTGCCCGGGCGTTTGAGGCAGGCTGGGCCGGCGTGTTCTACAAGACGATCTGTCTGGATGAGATCCGAGAGGTATCGCCCCGCTTCGATGCCGTTTCTGAGTTAGGATCGTCCGATTTCTATGCGTTCCGGAACATGGAACAGCTGAGCGAGAATCCGGTTGAGGTAGATTTCGATATTCTTCACCGCCTGAAGGAAAACTATCCGTCGAAGGTCGTTGTGGCTTCCATTATGGGAAAGACCGAAGAGCAGTGGATCGAGCTGGCTAAAATGGCTGAGGCTGCCGGAGTGGATGCCATCGAACTGAATTTTTCGTGTCCGCAGATGCGACTGACCGGTATGGGCAGCGATGTGGGACAGAATCCGGAGTCGGTGCTTTGTTATACGTCGTACGTGAAACGGAGTGTCCGCATCCCGGTTATCCCGAAGATGACACCTAACATCACGCAGATTACCCAGCCGGCGATGGCGGCTTATTTCGCCAATGCCGACGGTATCTCGGCCATTAATACCATCAAGAGCGTAACGATGGGCAACAGGGCACGCGTAAGCGGGTTCAAGACAATTTCCGGTCTGTCCGGACGCGCAGTCCGTCCTATCGCCCTGAGGCATATTCTGGATATGGCGAAGAACTCCGTACTGAACGGTACGCGGGGCAAGGCGGTTGAGCTGAGCTGTATCGGAGGAATTGAGTCCTGGCGCGATGCCCTTGAGTTCATCCAGCTGGGTTGCCGCAATGTGCAGGTTTGTACCGCCGTGATGCAGTATGGCTATCGGATCATCGACGATCTGATTCTCGGCCTGCAGAATTATATGGCCGAAAGGGGCGTGGAGCATCTTGACGATCTTGTCGGAGAGGAACTCCCGAACTTCGTCACTCCTACGGAACTGGATCGCGAGACCGTGGTATATCCGGTTATTGACCGCGACAAATGTATCGGCTGCGGACGCTGTTATGTGTCGTGTGCCGACGGCGGACATCAGGCTATCGTCTTCGACGAAGAAACAAGACGGCCCAGGATGGTTGGTCCCAAGTGCGTAGGATGCCATCTGTGCCGTCTGGTCTGCCCTTCCGGTGCTATCGGAATAAGCAAACGTGTGGGGAAGAAAAAGTAAGCTGAGGGGTTAGTGGAAGAAGATGTAGCCCATGGTGATAGCTGCCACGATACCGATCAGGTCGGCTGCCAGACCGTAGCCGGCTGCATAACGGAACTTCTTGATGCCGACCGACCCGAAATAGACTGCCAGCACGTACATGGTAGTATCGGTAGAGCCCTGAATGATGGACGCTACGTGGCCCTGAAAACTGTCCACGCCATAGTTCTGGAATACGTCGAGCATCATGGCGCGGGCGCCGGCTCCGTTCAGCGGTTTCAGGATGGCGCACGGCAGACCAGCCACGAAATCCGTATTCATACCCACCATCTCAAAGCACCAGCCTAAGCCGTCCGTGATGTAGGTGAGGGCTCCGCATTCGCGGAAAAGCGAGATGCCCACAAACATGGCAATCTGGTAGGGAATGATGGTGACAACCGTCTGAAACCCTTCTTTGGCACCATCCACAAAGGTGCTGAAGAGGGGTACTTTCTTATAGGCGCCGATGCCCAGGAAGAGCATGATGCAGCCAAAGAGCAGAATGTTGCTGACTAAGGTCGAATAGAGTTTCAGCTGTTCCTCGTTGAGGGTCGCAAAGAAGTACGACAAGCCGCCGATGAACGCTGCTGCACCGACCAGGAAACTGATCAGCACCTTGTCCATCCGGATGCGCTGCTTCAGGCAGCAAAGCAGCAGGCCGCCCAGCGACGAGCACGAGGTAGCCAGCAGCAGAGGCAGGAAGATGTCGCTTGGATTGGCGGCACCGAACTGTGCCCGGTACATCATGATGCTGATAGGAATGATGGTCAGACCGGAGGTGTTCAGCACCAGGAACATAATCATGGCGTCCGAAGCCGTATCTTTCCTGTGGTTCAGTTCCTGCAGTTCCTTCATCGCCTTCAGACCCATGGGAGTTGCGGCATTGTCCAGACCGAGCATGTTGGCCGAAACATTCATCAGGATGCTTCCCTGAGCCGGATGTCCGGCAGGAATGCCCGGAAAGATTCTTGAGAACACAGGGTTGATGAGCCTTGAGAACTTGGCAATCACGCCGCCCTGTTCGCCGATCTTCATCAGTCCGAGCCAGAAGGTCAGTACGCCGGTCAGTCCCAGACAGATCTCGAAGGCGCGTGCCGATGCCTCGAAGGTTGTGTTCATCAGCCGGCTCCAGACCTCAACATCGCCTAAGCAGGTGTTGACGACAGCCATCGTGAAGGCAACCACAAAAAAGAATAGCCAGATCCAGTTCAGCATAGTTCAGGGTTTATTTTCCGGCAGCTTTCTTCAGCCCGGCAATCACGGCATGATCGAAGCCTTCCTTTGTCATTTCGTTCAGACCCTTGATGGTAATGCCGCCAGGGGTGCATACCTTGTAAATCTCGGCATCCGGGTAGGTGCCGTTCTGCTCGAGTAATCCGACGGCACCCAGAACGGTCTGGTCGATCATCGCTTTGGCAACGTGCGGATAGAATCCCAGCTCGATGGCACCCTGAATGGCAGCCTTGATGTATTCGAAGGCGTAGGCAATGCCGCAAGAGGTAACAGCGGTGCCGGCAGCCATCAGGCGTTCCTCGATAACGATGGAAGTACCCAGTTCATTGAACATATCCTGAACCAGTTTCTTCTGCGCGTCCGAAACGTGCTGGTCGAACGAAATCAGGGTCGGACTCTTCCGGATGGCAATAGCCGTGTTGGGAATGACGCGTACCAGAGGCAGCTGATTATCTTCCAGATCAAAAGGTCCGGCTCCGTTTGCCTCCAGTATTCCGGTCAGCTGCTCGAAAGAGATGCCGGCTGCCACGCTGATGATGAGCGGATGGGAAGCTGCAAGTTCAGGAGCAATTTCGCCGATGATGTTTTCAACCAGCCAGGGCTTGATGGCCAGAATGACAATCTGTGCGCCTGCGGCAGCCTGCCGGTTGTCGAGTGTAGTACGGATGCCCGGTACGTCGGCCTTCAGACGGTCGAGCGTCTGCTGTGTATGTGCCGTTACAGTCATATCGGCAGCACGGACAATAGTGCCTGCTGCGAGTCCGCGAGCAATGGCTCCACCCATGTTGCCTGCGCCAATGATAGCTACTTTCATTGTTATTTACCAAAAAGTTTGATGTTAATATAGCGTCTGGGATGCTGCTTGATGTCGGTCACCAGACTGTCGATGCTTGCAAGTGTCGTTTCGAGCCGTGTATGCAGCTCGTCGCTGTTGATGAGTTTGCCCGCCGTACCTTCTGTTCTGTTCAGCCGGGCAACCACTACATTAACCGAATCGAGGGTCGATGTTGCTTCGGCAATCAGCTGGTCGACGTGTGCCTGACGGAGTTCCAGACTGAGGGTGTCCAGGTTGGCCGAAGCCTGATCGATGTGGCCCATGATGCCGGGCAGATCGCGGTTCAGATCGGTGATGGTGCGGTCCAGCTTGCGGGTCAGGACATTGATCTGCAGCAGACTTTCCTGCAGTTTGGAATCATTTACCAGAACGTTCAGACCTGTCAGTAACGTATCGATCTTGGGCAGCAGGGCCATCACTACGGGAATGGCGTCGGCAATACCGTCGGTCAGGCCGGGAGCCATTCCTCCGCCTTTCAGCGTGTCGCCGGGTTGCAGGAACTCCGGGCTTTCGCCCAGGGTCAGGAAGACGTTGCTGTTACCCAGCAGGTCGGGCTGGATGTTGGCGGCTGTCCCTTTCGGAAGTTTCAGGTTGGGGTCGATGCTTAACTCAAGCAGAACCTCGTTGGTCGAGTAGTTGATCTGCATGTCGCTGACGTAACCGACCTTGTAGCCGTTCAGTTTTACGTGGCTCGATTCGCCCACACGTTCCACGTTCGGGCTGATTACGTAATACGAAGTTGTGGTATGCAGTTGTCCTTTCAGGTACTTGATGCCCACCACCATCACTACAATAGCGATGATGGTCCAAAGACCTATCCGGAATTCGTTAGCTTTTTTCATAGGGATTATTGGGTTCGGTTGCCTTCCGCGTCAAAATGAACGATGAAAGCATCGGGGAACAGCTTGCGTACGTTCTGCAGGTCGTAGCGGAGCTCGCTTTTCGTGGCTCCCTTTCCGGTCACATAACGGTACAGTTCGTCCGATTTGTAGTATCGCAGGTTGGAGTTGATGCCCAGCAGCTGCGGGTCGCCTTTCTTCAGCAGCTTTTCGCTGGACAGGAACTGAATGCGGTAACATTCCTTTTTCTCGACGGGCGAAATGGCATCCTTGACGTATCGGGTGGTAATATCGTTTTCGGCCAGCTGTTTGGTGGACGACTGGTTCGTCTGTTCGTTGGCCTGTTTCTTCACGTCTTCAATCGACATGTCGTTGGGGTGGTTATTCTCCTCTTCCTTCAGCTGGCGGTGCTTCCAGTTGCGGTAGTACTGTTCGCAGCCTTTCAGGATGCATTGGGCATACAGTTCGTGCGATTCGGCCGTGTTCATGAAACGTTCCTCGGTACCGTTCGACATGTATCCCAATTCAATCAGGATAGCCGGCATCGGGCTGTAGCAAAGCACGAAGATGTTCTTCTGCTTTACGCCGCGGTCGTTGGCATAGGTGCGGTACGACGAACGGCGCAGACCCGACATGATGCAGTCCTGCACGTAATGAGCCACTTCCTGGCTGTAACGGTTGTGCTTTTCGCGTTGGGTCTGGCACAGAATCTTGGTTTCCAGATCGACGGCATTCTCAAAGTCGACCTGCTTGCCGTCGATGTCAAGATTCTCCCGTTCCTGCATCGTCCGTTCGCGGATACGCTTCTGTTCGGCTTCGCTTTTTCCAGCCAGACCGGTAATGCCGAAGAAATAGGTCTCCAGACCGCGTGCGCTGCTGTCAGGAGCCGAATTGACGTGAATGGAAATAAACAGGTTGCCTTTTGCCTGCCGGGCAATGAAGGTGCGGTCCGGCAAGGTAGGATAAACGTCTGTCTCACGGGTGTAAACCACCTTGACTTCGGGGTGCTTTTCCTGGAACAGGGCGCCCAACTTCAGCGCCACCTTCAGGGCGATGTCCTTTTCGTCCAGTTTCAGCTTGCGCTTAAGGGTTCCCGGGTCGCCGCCTCCGTGACCGGGATCGATGACAACCACAAACTGATTGTCTGCCCGGCCCGATACCGGAACCAGCAGCCATAAGAAGATGACCGAAAGTATATAAAAATATCTGCGCATAACGGACAGAATATACAGAGACCTCTGTTTTTTATTTAAAATTATGGTGCAAAATTAGTAAAATCCTTGCAACCGTCAAAATTTTTTTGTACTTTTGTGGCGAATTTACAGTTTTTTTCACCTAAATACTGATAATAACATGCCGGTAACCTCAAAATTCGGGCTTTTGGGCCATCCTCTCGGACACAGCTTTTCGCGTCAGTTCCACAACAACCGTTTTGCCGAATTGGGCATCGATGCCGTTTATTGCAACTACGATCTGGAAGAAATAGGAATGCTTCCCGGTCTGCTTCGTCAGGAACCCGATCTGTTGGGACTGAATGTAACCATTCCCTACAAGCAGGCTGTCATGCAGTATCTGGATGAACTTGATCCGTTGGCTGAGCGCATCGGAGCCGTCAACGTGATCCGGGTCAGACGGTTGGATCCTGCCAATCCGTCGGAGGCACGGCTGCAGACCCGAATTCCGGGCTTTTCCCTGAAAGGCTTCAATTCGGACATTGTGGGATTCTCGATGTCGCTGAAGCCCATGCTGCACGAGGCAGGAATAAAGGGAGGAAAGGCACTCATTCTTGGCACCGGCGGCGCCAGCAAGGCGGTCTTTGTGGGCTTGCAGGAGTTGGGACTCGAGCCGACGTATGTTTCGCGTACAGCCGGCGATAATAAACTGTCCTACGCTCAGCTTACTCCCGAAATCGTGGCCGGAAGCCGGGTGATTGTCAACTGTACGCCGTTGGGTATGTTCCCGAATGTGGATATCTGTCCGGATCTGCCGTACGAAGCCCTGACCGCGGGACATGTCTGCTTCGACTGTGTTTACAATCCGGCCGAAACGCTCTTTATGAAAAAATCCGCACAGCAGGGAGCTGCTGTAAAAAGCGGTTACGAGATGCTGGTGGGTCAGGCTATCGAGAGTTACCGGATCTGGACGGAGTCCTGAAAATCAGAAAGTGTTTTCGGTATGAACATTACACTTTATCAGCAGGACATCGTTTGGCTGGATGCTGAGGCCAACTATCGGAAAATGGAACAGGTGCTGCAGCAGACGGATACCGATCTTCTGGTTCTGCCCGAGATGTGTACCTCCGGCTTTATCAAGATGCCTCTGGAAGGGCAGATTGAAACGTCCGAAGAGGTTGAAAAACGGCTGCTCGCCTTGAGCAACCGCTATCAGACCGCCATTTGCGGCAGTTTCGCTGTTTCAACGCCAACGGGCAATCGGAACCGCTGTTATTTCGTGACGCCCGAAGGAAATGTTTCCTGTTACGATAAGCATCATCTGTTCCGTCCGGGGATGGAGGACAAGGGTTATCGGGCAGGAAAGGACTTTTGTGTGGTTTCGTGGCGGGGCATTCGCTTCATGCTGGCGGTGTGCTACGATCTGCGATTCCCGGCTTGGACCCGTTACCGCGATTCATTGCCCTACGACGTGCTGATCTGTGTGGCTAACTGGCCCGACAAACGTCAGCTGGCCTGGGATGTGCTGCTGCGGGCACGCGCCATCGAAAATCAGGCCTATTGCGTGGGCGTTAACCGCGTCGGTCACGATATGGTATGTACGTATCAGGGCGGATCGTGCGCCATTCACCCCTATGGCCATCCGGTGGCCGAATGCAAAGCAAACGAGGAAGGCGTCTGCACCTTCTCGCCCGATATGGAAAAACTGATGTCCTACCGCCAGAAGTTCCCTTCGCTGGGCGATGCGGATGAGTTCTGTATCTTTGGAGTTAGCGGGAGTTAGCGGGAGTTAAAGGGAGTTAACAGGCTTTCAGCCTGTGGAGTTAACGGACGTTTGTTTCGCCTGCTAACAAATAAATCGTCACAGAGGTGGTAACTTTACCGTTTCATACTCGAAAGCATGCCGCATGCGGCGTAGATGTCTTCGCCGCGTGATGCGCGGATGGTAGCTGTCAGTCCGTGTTCGTTCAGAATGTTCTGGAATTTCTCCATCTGCGACAGGTCGGAGGTCTGCAGTTCTACGTTCGGAATGGCGTGGAAGCGTATCAGGTTTACCTTACAATCCAATCCCGACAACAGTTTAATAAGTGCGTGCGCGTGACGTGTATCATCGTTCAGGCCTTTGAAGACAATGTACTCGAAGGTCAGGTGCCGCTGGTGGCTCCAGTCGTACTGGCGCAGCAGGTCCAGCACCTTCTCAATCGGATAGGCGCGCTGAACGGGCATCAGTTCTGCCCGCTCGTCGGCAAAGGGCGTGTGAATCGAAATAGCCAGATGACATTGGCTTTCCTTGAGGAAAAGCGGCAGGTGCTGCATCTGTCCGATGGTAGAGAGGGTAACGCGCTTCGGACTCCACGCCATTCCCCAGGGCGCCGTAATGATTTCGAGCGCTTTGCGGACCTCCTCCCAGTTGTCGAGCGGCTCGCCCATACCCATAAATACGATGTTGGTAAGCGATTCCGATTCCGGAATGGCATAAATCTGGTTCAGGATCAGATGGGCAGTCAGGTTGCCGTTAAAGCCCTGTTTGCCCGTCTGGCAGAAGTAGCACGCCATCTTGCAGCCCACCTGCGACGATACACAGAGCGTAGCGCGGTCGTGATCGGGGATATAGACCGTCTCAACGCACTTCTGCCGGTGAGAGTCGAACAGATACCGGATGGTTCCGTCTTTCGAATGGGCGGCATCCATCGGATCCTCGATGCCCACCTCGTAGCCGGCATCCGTCAGTTTCTGGCGGTTTGCCAACGAGAGGTTGGTCATATCCTGAATGCAGCGCACACGTTTTTCGTAAATCCACTGCGCAATCTGTTTGGCCGTAAACCTGGGCATACCTTGCTCAAGTACGATGTCCTGTATTTCCGGAAGGGTCTTCCCTAAAAGCGGTAGCATAGAAGGTTGTTTTATGGGAGTTAATGGGAGGTAGCTTTTGCTGGGAGGTAGCTGGAGTTAATGGGAGTTAGCTTTTGCTGGGAGGTAGCTGGAGTTAATGGGAGTTAGTAGGAGTTAACGGACGTTACCACC
>JAGBQS010000148.1 GCA_017632695.1 Bacteroidales bacterium | reverse complement strand
GGATTACTCTTCTGCTACCGATATTGAGGCTTATACCGTTAAGGTAGAATCTAAGGGCGTAGCAAAATTGTATCCTGTTGATCAAGTTCCTGCCAACGCTCCTGTTCTGCTTTATGTTGAAGGCGCCACTAAAGACATAACAGAGAACATCCCTGTTATTGCAAGCGCAGCTGCTCTTGAAAACAATGATCTCGTAGCAGGTACGGGTGCTGCTGTAGCAACTAATGAAACAATCGAAGAGGTTGAATACACCAACATGATTCTGTGGAGAGATGAGACTAACCCCATCGGCTTCTACTTTGCATACGATCAGGATGTTGCTACCAACCGTGCATATCTGCACTTTGCTTCTTCTTTGGCTCCAGCTGCCAACGCTCCAATGGCAATCCAGTTCAGCGACGAGGTAACAGGCATCGAGCAGGTTAATGCTGCTGAAAGTGCCGCAGCTTGCTTCAATCTGGCAGGTCAGCGTGTAGCAAAGGCTACCAAGGGCCTCTACATCCTGAACGGAAAGAAAGTTTTGGTAAAATAAATAAGTTATAAAACAACATAAAACTTGAATTTATGAAAAAGACATATCAGAACCCAACCATTAAGGTAGTTCGCATCCATCCTCAGATTGTTGCCGCATCTGTCCAGATGCATGGCAAGAATGCTGGCGGTCAGGCAATGGCTCCCCAGCGTAATTCCGACTGGTCAGACTTTGAAAACAACTAACCAATAGAACAATAAACTAATTAAAAAACGCCCGGAGCTTCGGCCCCGGGCGTGACGTTTATTTAATATCTCTGTCAGGAAACTTACGCTTCCTGATGCCGCTGGAAGAGGTACTTGATCTTTGAGAACAGCGACTGGCGCTTGGCCTCGGACGGCTGGCAGTTCTGCGAATCGCGCAGACACTCGATGGCCTTGCGTTCCTTGTCGGTCAGATTTTCGGGCACATAAACCAGCACGTTAACAATCAGGTCGCCCTTGCCGTAACCTTCGGTGTTGGGCAGACCCTTGCCCTTCAGACGGAGCATCGAGCCGGACTGTGTGCCGGGCTTGATGGTGATGCGCGCGCGTCCGTCGAGGGTCGGAACCTCTGCCTGTCCGCCCAGCGCAGCGGTCGTAAACGGCAAAGCCAAGTTGTAAACCAGATCGTCCTGATCGCGCAAAAGTTCAGGATCCGGAACTTCCTCGATGTTCACCAACAGGTCGCCGGGCTGTCCGCCCAGAACCTGCGACGGGAATCCCTTGCCTGCCAGCTTGAACTGCTGTCCCTCGCGCACACCTGCCGGCAGCGGAATGCTGATCTCCTCGCCCTGTATCTTACCCTTCTTGGTAACGCCCTTGGCTACTTCCTGCAGGGTAACCTTGAGGGTTATGCGACGGTCGGCACCCTTGGTACTGCGACGCCCGAAGCCCTCGAAGCCGCCGTTAAATCCTCCGAATGCCCCTTCGAAGGGACTTCCGCCTCCGAAGTTAAACGAATAGGAACGTGCACCTCCGGCCGAACGTCCGCCGCCTCCGAAGAATGCGTTGAAGATGTCCATCGGGTCGAAATCGGCACTGAAGCCCTCAAAACCTCCGCCTGCACCGTTGGCACCAAAGCCGCCGGGTGCATTGAAGCCGAACTGATCGTACCGGGCGCGCTTATTGGCATCGCTCAGCACCTCGTAGGCTTCGGCCACTTCCTTGAAGTTCTCCTCAGCCTTTTTCTTTTCAGCGTCCGAAGCCTGCTGCCACTTGTCGGGATGCCACTTGACGGCCATCTTCCGATAAGCCTTCTTGATGTCATCGTCCGAAGCCCCCTTCTGGAGACCCAGCACTTCGTAATAATCCCGTTTAGTTTTTGTTGCCATAGTATGAATGATTTATTCGCCCACTACCACTTTGGCAATACGGATTACCTTGTCCTTGTACTTGTAACCCTTGGTAGCACAATCCACAATCTTTCCTTTCAGTTCAGGAGCCGGAGCCGGGAACATGGTGATGGCCTCGTGCATGTGCTCGTCGAAGGCATCGCCCTGAGCGGCCGGAATAACCGTTACCTCGTTCTGCTCTAAGTAGGTCTTGAACTTGTTGTAAATCAGGTTGAAGCCTTCCTTCAGCGCCTCCACATCGTCGGCTTTGGCATTGTGCTCGACGGCACGCTCAAAATCGTCGATGATTGGCAGCAGCTTGGTGAAAGCATTCTCGCCACCGTAGGTAAGCAGGTCGTTGGTCTTCTTAAGCTGGTTCTTCCGATAGTTGTCGAAATCGGCCAGCATACGCAGATACTGATCCTTCTGTGCCTTGAGCTGCTCCTCCAGTTCGGCAATGCGGTCCTCCGGAGTCTTTTCGGCGTCACCGGTTGCAGCCTGAGCTTCGGCCGATTCTTCGGTCTTGGCGGTTTCGTCGGCTGCGGGAGCCTCCTGAGGGTTGTTCATTGCTTCGTCCTGCATGTTTTTTGTTTCGTTCTTTTCCATATTTTTGATGTTTTAATTTACTGTTTATTACTCGCATTTTTTGCAGCAAAAATCATGCCACAGATGCGTTTTTCGGGCTTTTTGACAATTTGGCAGCAGATAATTTGGAGAAGTCGATAAAAATACTCATCTTTGCAGCAAAGAAACAGTATTATGTTCGACAAAGAAATTGCATTCCCCAACGCCAAGATCAATCTTGGACTATTTGTCTGCCGCAAGCGGCCGGAGGATGGCTACCACATCCTGCAAACCCTTTTCTATCCCATCGACTGGCGCGATGCCCTCGAGATTCTGCCCGAAGGCGAACCCGGACACTGCCGCATGGTGCAGACCGGCATTGCCATTGGCGGCGATCCGGAACAGAACCTCTGCGTGAAGGCTTACCGCCGGCTGCAGAAACTGGTTCCCGACTTGCCGGGTGTTGCCATCCATCTGGAGAAACGCGTGCCGTTCGGCGCAGGTCTGGGCGGAGGCAGCAGCGACGGTGCCTATACCCTGCTCCTGCTGCGCAATCTGTTCCGGCTCAACCTCACCGACGAGCAGCTGGAACACGAGGCTGCCGCTATGGGTGCCGACTGTGCCTTCTTCTGCCGGTGCCGTTTCCTGCCCAACGAAGAGGGACACGTCAACGCCGCCCAGTATTGTGAAGGTGTGGGCAGCGAGATGGAGCCCTATCCTATTTCGCTTAAGGGTCATTGGCTGGTGGTGGTGAAACCGCCGTTCGGAGTCAGCACCAAGGAGGCTTACAGCAACGTGCATCCCGCCTGGCCGGAAACTTCGCTGTACGAACTGCTCCGGCAACCCGTTGAAACCTGGAAGGACTGCGTCCGCAACGATTTCGAGGATTCCGTCTTCCCCCTTCACCCCGAGTTGGCCGACGTGAAACAGGCGCTTTACGATCACGGCGCCGTTTATGCCTCGATGTCGGGTTCAGGCAGTGCCCTGTTCGGATTGTTCAGCCGGAAGCCGGAAGGCAATGTGGCCGACTGGTTCCCGGAAGGTTATCAGGCCCGGTGCGGAGAATGTATGATTTAACGGAAACGTTAACCATAACCAAAACGTTAACGAAAACCAGAACGGAAACGTTAACGTTAACGAAAACGAAAATCAAAACTAAACAGGCGAAGGAGTTTTCCCTCGCCTGTTGGTTTATTTAATGATTCGGATATTCATTCTCACATCCTTTCGGGGACGGTCCGCAGAGTTGGTTTCAAGTTCGGCAATCTTATCGATCACTTCCAGACCCTCGACCACTTCGCCGTAAATGGTGTAATCCATATACAGGTGATAGGCGCCGCCGATGGTACTGTAGGCCTCAATTTCATCGTCGGTGAAGAAACGGGTTCCCGGTGTGGCCCGCGCGATGCTGTCAATCTGATGATTCACCTTGCGTACAAAGTTGTTGTAGCGCTCGCGTTCGGCATTCGGAGCAAAGTCGCCGGGCTTCAGTGCCACCAGACTGTCCTTGACGGCCTGCGTCATGACCTTCTTCTTGGCTGCCTTGCGGGCGGCTTCGTTGTTGACCTTCTCCCATCCGCGCCAATACTCCTTGCTCTGCACATAGCCCTGTACGATGAAGAACATCGACATATCGGAGTTCTTCATGTGCTCGCGGTGCGGAGCCGCCAGCGCACCTTTCTTAGGGATGTGGTTCGGACGGATCTCGCCCTCAATTTCCTCGTCGATGTCGCCGTAGCCCAAACTCCAGCCCGGACCCGCATTGCGCGAGTCGGGAGCTCCGCCCTGAATCATAAAACTCTGAATCACACGGCCGAAAAGCGTCTCGTTGTAATAGCCCTCCTTCACTTTTTTCAGGAAGTTGGCGGTTGTTTTAGGCGTATCGTCGTAGAGCATCACCTTCATGTTGCCCATGTTCGTCTCGATCATGACGTAGTGCGTCTGACCGTTCAGTGCCGCTCCGAAACAGAGCAGCACTGCAAGCAGAATGAGTTTTTTATTCACGTTCTGAAGTTTTATCATTCGAAAGGATGTTTGTCGGGAGGCTTATTCGCCGCGCGAATAGTTTGGAGCCTCCTTCGTAATGGTTACATCGTGCGGATGGCTTTCCAGAATACCGGCATTGGTGATGCGGGTAAACTTCGAGGTGGCATGCAGGGTCGGGATGTCCTTGGCTCCGCAGTAACCCATACCGGCACGCAGACCGCCCACCATCTGATAGATTACCTCGAGCAGCGTGCCCTTGTACGGAACACGGCTTACGATGCCTTCGGGAACCAGTTTCTTGACGTCGGACTCGCCGCCCTGGAAGTAACGGTCCTTGGAACCTGCCTGCATGGCATCGAGCGAACCCATACCGCGATACGACTTGAACTTACGGCCGTTGAACAGGATGGTCTCGCCGGGCGATTCCTCGACACCTGCCAGCAAGCCGCCCAGCATGACGCTGTAACCGCCGGCTGCAATTGCCTTCACGATATCGCCGGAATAGCGGATACCGCCGTCGGCAATGAGCGGCACACCCGTTCCGCGAAGCGCTTTGGCAACGTCGTAAACGGCCGACAGCTGAGGCACACCGATACCGGCTACGATACGTGTGGTACAGATGGAACCCGGACCGATACCGACTTTCACGGCATCTGCTCCGGCATCAACCAGATACTTGGCAGCTTCGCCGGTAGCGATGTTTCCGACTACGACATCGATGCAGTCGTAGGTGGACTTGATTTTCTCGAGTACGCCGACAACGCCTTTGGAGTGTCCGTGAGCGGTATCGACAACCACAGCGTCCACACCGGCATCGACCAATGCAGCCACGCGGTCCATCACGTCGCCCGTAACACCCACACCGGCTGCCACACGCAGACGGCCCTTGTCGTCCTTGCAGGCATTGGGTTTATCCTTAGCCTTCGTAATATCCTTGTAGGTAATCAGGCCCACCAGACGACCGTCGGCATCCACTACCGGCAGTTTCTCGATCTTGCTTTCCTGCAGGATGTCGGCAGCAGTCACCAGGTCGGTACCCACATGGGTGGTTACCAGGTTGGCGGAGGTCATCACCTCGCTGATCTGACGGTTCATATCCTTCTGGAAACGCAGGTCGCGGTTGGTCACAATACCTACCAGCTTGCGGTCGGAGCCTACCACAACCGGCACACCGCCGATATGATATTCGGCCATGATGTTCAGCACGTCGCGTACCGTTGCGTTAGGAGAAGTGCAGACAGGCTGATAAATCATACCGTTCTCGGCACGCTTCACCTGGCTTACCTGATGTGCCTGCGCCTCGATACTCATGTTCTTGTGGATTACACCGATACCACCCTCGCGGGCCATAGCAATAGCCATCTTCGATTCGGTTACGGTATCCATTGCAGCCGAAACGATAGGCACATTGAGCGTAATGTTACGCGAGAACTGCGTACGCAGATCTACATCGCGCGGAAGAACCTCTGAGTACTGTGGAACGAGCAGGACATCATCGAATGTCAGGCCGTCCATAACAACCTTGTCTTGAATGAAAGTGTTGGACATATATTACTTCTGTTTATCTGTTATACAATCTTTCCTTTTTGAAAAACATTCGGGGATTTCCTGTCAGATGAGGAACTGCGGCGAAATCGGCTCGTTGTTCATCACGCGACGAATCGTTTCGGCAAACAGGTCGGCAATGGAAATGGTCTTGACCTTGTTGCAGCTGCCGCGATAAGGAATAGAGTCGGTGAAGACAATCTCCTTGAGGGCCGAAGACTCGATACGCTCGTTGGCAGGACCGCTCATGACGCAGTGCGAAGCTACCGCACGAACACTCTTGGCGCCCTTCGACATAATCAGGTCGGCAGCCTTGGTGATGGTACCGGCAGTATCGACCATATCGTCGACCAGCACCACATCCTTACCTTCCACATCGCCGATCAGGAACATATCGCCGATGGAATTCGGCTTGTCGCGATGCTTGTCGCACATTACCATCGGAACATTGAAGAACTTGGCGTAGGCAAAAGCACGCTTGGAACCTCCGGCATCCGGCGACGCCATCACCAGATTATCCAGACCTACGTGATTGGCAATATAGGGAGCCAGCACGTTCGAGGCACGCAGATGATCAATCGGCACATCGAAGAAGCCCTGAATCTGATCGGCATGAAGATCCATAGTGATCAGTCGGTCGATGCCGGCCTTACTCAGCATATCGGCTACCAGTTTGGCTCCGATAGCAACACGCGGCTTGTCCTTGCGATCCTGACGGGCCCAGCCGAAGTATGGAATGACTGCAATAATCTGGGCAGCCGAAGCACGCTTGGCTGCATCGATCATCAGCAGGAGCTCCATCAGATTGTCGGCAGAGGGGAAGGTACTCTGCACCAGAAAGACATGCTTTCCGCGGATGGTCTCTTCAAACGAAACACCGAACTCGCCATCGGCAAAGGTGGTGATGTTCAAATTGCCCAGGGAATAACCCATACGGGCTACAATCTTTTCAGCCAGGTAACGTGTTGCACGTCCTGAAACGATGAGAAAGTTATTATTCATATCGCAATATGTAGAAAAAAAGAGTTTTAATTCGTCTGGAAGCGGATTACGGCTACATCGTTGCCCCGGACATACTGCTCGAAGGGCTTTGTGATGTCGTGATGGATGAAGTTCCATTCGCCGGTAATCAGATCCTGGAAGTGACGCCTGCGGCTACCGGTCACGCCCACAAAGTTCCAGGCTTCTTCCGGCACCTGGATGCGGACGGTCTTGTCGGCTGCATCGAAGTTGGCTACCACCAGAACCACCTCGCGGCCATACTGGCGCAGGAATGCAAACTGGCGATGGACATCATAATCCGGGTTATCGAAATTGCAGTAAGTGAGGTCGTAGAAACTGCCGCGCTGGAACGCCTGATTTGTGTTGGCCAACGTCAGGATGGACTGGTACCATTCGCGCAACTTCTGTTCCGCCTTGCCGAGACGTGCCTTGCGATAGGTCTTGTCGGCACCTGCCCACTTGGCGATGCTCGGGATTGCCCAGTAATCGAAGATGGTGGTGCGTCCGTCGCGACCGCTGAATCCTTCGGCTTCCATACCCCGCTCGCCCAACTCCTGTCCGAAATAGAGCATAAACGGATTG
>JAGBQS010000147.1 GCA_017632695.1 Bacteroidales bacterium | reverse complement strand
GTAGAGGAGGACAAGATATGAAAACAACAAAATACATTTCTATTTTACTTCTGACTGCAGCCCTTCTGGCCTGTAATCGCGAAACCCTTCGGGATGATGCCCCTTCACAACTCAGCGCTGAAGAAGGCATGACCTTCAAGGCTTCTCTCGCCCCTATCAGCCGCTCAGTGTTCGGAGATGATCCTGACAACTCCGGAGTCCTCTACTGGGAGGATTCGGACCGCGTCCTGATTGCCGCCGCCCTGCAGTGCGAATTCGGAGATTGGAGTAATATGTCAGCAAAAATCGATGCTTATTGCACCGAACTCGCCCAGGGCCGTACCGATGGAAGTTATATCGGCCGGGACTTCAACCGTTACGTTCACACGACCATAGCTACCCCTGAAATTCAGACTGACCGTACACAGGCTCTTCTGCACACGAAAATCTCGCCCAAATCCTTATTCCCGGAAAGGGGTGAATATGATGATCCCGCCTATGAGATATTGGCTATCTATCCAGTAACCCAAATCCGCCCGATGAAACTGATCGCCATGTATGGCGAATACGGCGATGCGGCTGTAGGTTTTCCTGTAGAGGTCGCCCACGTGCAGAACGGAAAAGATTTTGGCAGGTATCATGTGTGTATGGACACCGGATTTGATGTAGAATCTCCGACTTTAGGTTTCTATCGTTCTTCCGAAATCATTGATGGCGAAGTAGAAGTTGCCTTTAACCGTATCAAGCCCGTCACATCCATGCTTCGCTTCGATATCCGCACCGACAATCCCGATCCGGTGGAGATTGCCAAGCTCGTCATTGACATGAAGGGTGTCAGCGACACCAAACTCTCGGGTTCGGCCTGGGTATCCACCTGGGGAGATGATCCCTGGATTATTCCGGACAGATGGGGTGATGACAACTATAACGACGTGGAGATTGTCTTTGACACGCCCATTACGGTCAGCAGCACTCCGACCACGGAGAAGTACTGCGCCGTACTTCTTCCGTCGTTTAAGGATAAGTCAGCTCCGGATTTTGCGAATCAGTATGGAGCCGATCCGATAGAGTTTAGAGCCTATGCCGCCGACGGGACGCTGCTTTTCCGCACGACAAAGAATGCACCTTCGGGAGATCAATACGGAGAGAAGCCAGGCTTCCGTCTCGGTGGTCGTTATGACTTTACTCTTAACCTCCTGACTGAGACTCCTCCGGACGGTGCGCTTTCCGGACAGTTCTCGCTTGCTGAAGGTCGAAAGGCTTATATTGCAACCGGCAACCTTTGGGCTTATGAGAACGCCGACGGCACACGTGATCAGACCATCGCTAACAATGGCTGGAAGCTTGCCCCGCACCAGTATGACATCTGCAACTATGATTATACCAAGTTCGGAACATCGGAAGGTGCCGGCTGGATCGATCTCTTCGGCTTCTCTACGGAAGCCAACGACCACGGCATTTCCATTTCCATGCTGGATTCTGACTATAGCGGCGATGCTGCCGGCTGGACTGACTGTATGGCAGCCAAGGGCTGGCGCACAATTACGGCCGACGAGGGCGTTTACCTGTTCTCGGAGCGCACCAATGCCCTGGGGCTCTTTGCTTACGCCACAGTGTATGTCGGTACCGAAAACAACCCTGTCAAGGGTCTTGTCTTCCTGCCGGATAACTGGACTACACCTGCCGGGTGCAGCTTCACCCCGATCAATGAGATCGATGGAATGTTCGATTTCAACGTAAATCTCTACAAGGCAGAAGGTGCCACATTAGGTTCCTGCGGTGATTGGGAGAATATGGAGGCAAACGGTGCCGTGTTCTGGCCTGTTGCCGGAAAACGAGTCGGGACAGCTGTTGACTACAATGTCGGCTCTTACTGGTCCGGAACCCCGAATGACAATTGGGGCCCGGAGTATGCCGACCTGTTGCTGTTCGACTCCACCCAGTTCTCCCCTAAGGAAAATTATCGCTACATAGGCGGCTGCGTCCGCCTCGTAAGAGACGTTTCAGAATAATAAAAGCCTAAAATAATTATTACTATGTGTAAAAAACTCTTTCTTGTTATAGCGCTTGTCGCTGCCAGTATTACGGCCAACGCGCAGAAAGGCTGGAACATC
>JAGBQS010000146.1 GCA_017632695.1 Bacteroidales bacterium | reverse complement strand
TTCTTTGGCAAACCGTCGGCGGACGGCATGATAAAGGAACCCGAAGGGTGTTGACAGGCTTTCCTTCGGACAAATGTAGCGGAAGGCCAGGCAGCGTTTCAGTAATTCCGTAAAGTGTCGGAACCGTTTCATGAAATTGTCGCCATCCTGCAGAGGTTCTACGGGCTTGCCGCCCGGAACGTGTCCCTGGAGCACGATTCGCAGCATGTATTCGCCTCTCAGCTTTTCGATTTTGGAAAGGCGGGACAGGCCGGCATAGCTGTCGGCGTTCAGTCCGAGGTGGGTAACGGCGATGGCGCCCAGGGAACGGTAGAGCCTGTACAAGCCGAGCCGCTTCAGTTGGTTTACCAGAGCCGTTTCCTTGATGGCAAGCGCCGTGCGGTCGTGTTTTAAGGCCAAAGTCCAGTCGACAATCTGCCGGAGCGTTGCCTGGTCCATCAGCAAGTGGTGCTGCAGATGGGCGGTCAGGTAAACCATAGTCAGAATGGGCGGGAAGACAGCCACCTTGTGATTGTCGAAGGTTTCATGGAAAAGGGCGTCCTTGGAAGTTTCCTCGGCTTCCAGAACGCGGTATCTTTTATCGGTCGTACTGTTATAGAATCGGGTACTTCGGAAATGGAGTTCCCAGTTCATGCCGAGACATTGGACCGAAAGGTGCTTCAGGTCGTAGGCCGTACTGAAAACGGCTCCGGCTTTTTCGAAGCACTTCACATAGGTGCGTTGGGTATCAAGCGGGACAAACAGATCGACATCGCCGACAGGACGGTGGTCCGGGTTGGGATAGAGGTCGGCCAGCGTTATGCCTTTCATCAGGATGGGAACAATCTTTTCGTCTTCCAACCGGTCGAGCATCGTGTACAGCTGATGTCTGTACAACCGGTTGCTGCGTTCTGTCTCGACAATGCGGGCGGTCCATTTCATCATGGTTTCGATGTCGGGCCTTTGCGACGGGCAGAGTCTGGAGACGGCATCGTACAGCAGACCGTTCACCTGCATCTGTTCGCTCAGTTGCATTACTTCCATCCATTCGGACTGGGACGGGTGGCCGATGGCGGTCACTTCCTCTTCCGATTCGATGCTTTGGTTCAAGGCCCGGCCCAGCAGTTCAAGCAGCAGAGTATAGGTAGGATTTCTCATGAGATATCAGTTGTGTGTGGGCAAAAATACGGATTTTTTGCAGATAATGGACGCTTTTTCCCCTTATTTTTGCACTTTTCTCATTTTTTTAGTTTGAAAAGTTGCTTTTTTCAAAAAACTTTCTTATTTTTGTGGCGTAAAACAGGAGAGAATCCAACAGTTACGATCTCATACAAACCGTCCTGATGAATGCCACGATTAACGAATTCCTGAAGTATCTCAAGTTCGAACGGAACTATTCGGACCGTACGGTGGAAACATACGGCATCGCTCTTAAGGAGTATGAAGACTATGTTGCATCCGAAACAGGTTCGTTTGATCCGTTGGCGCCCAGTCTGAATCTGGCACGGGGATGGATGGTCCGGATGGGTAAGCAGAAGCTGGCGATTGCCACCATCAAGCGGAACATCTGTGCTTTGCGAAGTTTCTGCAAATATCTCAGGCGAAAGGGTAAGCTGGACAGCAATCCGCTTTCGCTGATGCCTACGCCCAAGGTGCCGAAACCTTTGCCGAACTGGGTGAGGGAAGAACAGATGGACAGTCTCATAGACGATACAGACTTCGGGTCTGACTTCGTGGGCATACGCGATCATCTGCTGATTGATATGCTGTATTCAACAGGAATGAGACGCAGCGAGGCAGCCGGTTTGCAGGATCGGGATGTCGACTTTACGGCAAGGACCTTGCGGGTTACCGGAAAAGGAAACAAACAGCGCCTGATACCGTTCGGTCAGGAACTTTGTAATCTGCTCAGGCAGTATATCGAAGTCCGCAATAAAACCGTAGGCGGCCGTACCCTGATGCTGCTGACGGATGAAGACGGGGAGGGGCTGACTCCGCAAAAGATTACGGCATTGGCCAGGAAGTATCTGGAGCCGGTTCCGAATCTGGAGCGGAAAGGTGCACATGTCTTCCGTCATTCGTTTGCAACCAACATGCTTTCGGAAGGTGCCGATCTGATGGCTGTCAAGGAACTGCTTGGACATGCATCGCTGGATTCCACCGAGGTTTATACACATCTCAC
>JAGBQS010000145.1 GCA_017632695.1 Bacteroidales bacterium | reverse complement strand
CCCGTCAACTGCTCGGATGTAGAAGAGGCCAGCGCCCTCGGAGCCGTTGTCATGAACGTACTGGCACGGGGTGTGTACGCTTCGTTCGACGAAGTGGCAAGCCTGCGCCGTTCCCGCTGGACACGCCGGCCGCAGGCTGCTGCAGCAACCGTTCAGCAACTGGTGGACGGCTGGCACAAAGCCGTCAGGCGTGTGCTCTGACGCGCGTATAATAAATAATGAGTATTCAACTGTTTCCAAAAAATAATTCTGTATTATGAAAATCGTCAGCAAAAAGCCGTGCTTCGGCATTATCATCGGCACCCGTGCCTATTTTAACAGCGAACTTGCCAAAGACGTCCGCAAGGAATTGCTCCGCATCATGGACGAATGCGGCTATGATTATGTCATTCTTCCGGAAGAGGCTACCACTACCGGAAGCAGCTCCATCGAGACCCGCGAAGACGGACTGAAGGTTGCCGCCCAGTTCAAGGAACACCGCGAGGAGATTGACGGCATCATTGTGGCATTGCCTAACTTCGGCTACGAAATCGGCATCATCAATGCCATCAGCGAGGCCAACCTGAATGTACCCGTGCTGGTACAGGCCTACGATGACTATAACGACAAAGTGGATCTCGACCATCGTCGCGACGCCTTCTGCGGCAAGATTTCGGTCTGCAACAACCTCTATCAGTATGGCATTCCGTTCAGCGATACCACCTATCACACCTACGACATCTACGATCCGCTGGTTAAAAAGGACATCGTTAAGTTTGCCGGCATCTGCCGCGTAGTGAACGGTCTGCGTCATTGCCGCATCGGTCAGATCGGAACCCGTCCGCTGGGCTTCAACACCTGCCGTGCCTCCGAGAAACTGTTGCAGCGCGCCGGCATTACCGTAGTGCCTGTGGATCTCAGCGAGATGCTCTACAATGCCGAAAAGATTGCCGACACCGATCCGAAGTTCCTCGAGAAGCTGCAGTCCATTCCTGCCTACGCCAAGGTTCCCGAACAGTATCAGGAGAAGCTGCGCGTACAGGCCAAGTTCGGCGTAGCTGTCGAGAACTGGATGGAGACCGAAAAGGTGGATGCCGTTGCCATCCAGTGCTGGGACAGCCTCGAGCAGAACTATGGCTGCGCTGCCTGCGTGACCATGTCGATGCTGAGCGACAAGCTCATTCCGGCTGCCTGCGAGACCGATCTGGCAGGAGCCGTCTCGATGTACGCCCTGACCCTCGCCACACAGCAGCCTGCTGCTCTGGCCGACTGGAACAATAACTTTGCCCAGGACCGCAACAAATGCGTCTGCACCCATTGCGGCAACTTCCCGAAAGGCTTTGTCGGCAACGACGACCTGAAGCTCGGCCCGTTGGGCGTGCTTGGCCGCACGTTGGGTAAGGTCCGTACCTTCGGTGCCGTTTACGCCAAGGTTTCGGAAGGTCCGTTCACGTTCTTCCGCATCTCGACCGACGATCCCAAGGGCACCATCAAGGCCTATCTGGGCAAGGGCGAAATCACAAACGAGCCATACGGCATGGACGGCTGCATTGCCGTTACCAAGGTCGATAACCTGCAGAAACTCATGAAGTACATCTGCCGCAACGGCTTCGAGCATCATGTGGCACTGGTGCGCACCGAAGCCGTCGAAATCCTTCAGGATGCCATCGAGAATTACCTGAAGTGGGATCTGTACGTTCATGAATAAATCCTGACATGACCAAGACTGCTGAATCTTTCTGGATCTGGTACCCCGGCGACCGCGAAATCTGGCTGGGCAATATCTTCAATAACCGGCGCACGGAACGCGGCGCCATGTTTCCGCCTTTCTGGAAACAGGACAGCCACTGGCAGACTGTCTCGTTCCGCAAAGAGGTTACCCTACAGAAGCCCGAAACCATCCGCATCTTTGCCGACGGCTCCTATAACTTCGCGCTCGACGGACAGTTGCAGTTCGGCCAGCCCGCCTCGTTTGTGGTACCCGAAGGCCGGCATCAGATCGATATCAAGGTCCATAACATGGCGGCTCCTCCTTCCCTGCTCATCGAGAGCGGGAAGGAAGGGAGCTCCCTCAATACCGGCGACACCTGGCTGACATCGTACGAGGACAAGATCTGGATTGACGAGAACGGACAGGCTCACGGATCGGGCATCTGGCTGAAACCGGGATTCTGGCCCGGATGCAACGACGCGAATGTGCTCCCGTCCAAGTTTCAGCTCCTGAAGACCGTTCCCCGTACGGCGGTCGGCCACACCCTTTTGGATCAGGATTCCCGGCAGGTCCTTTACGACTTCGGTCAGGAAACCATGGGTTACATTGTGCTGCACAATGCCAAGGGAATCGTGCGCATCTATTACGGCGAAAGTGAGGCCGAAGCATTGGACAGGAACCGTTGCGAAACGCTCGATGTTGCCAACCTGTATGTCCGTGAGAAGACCTATACCCTGCCGGAAAGCCGGGCATTCCGTTTTGTGCTTGTTGAGGGCGAAGCGGACGACGTCTCGATGCTGTACGAATATCTGCCCCATGACCTTTCGCAAAGCGGACGCTTCGAATGCAGCGACGGGCTGCTGAACCGTATCTGGAAAGTGGGTGCCTACACCATGGATCTGACCACGCGCGAGTTCATGATGGACGGCATCAAGCGCGACCGCTGGACCTGGTCGGGCGATGCGATCCAGTCGTACCTGATGAACTATTACCTGCGCTTCGACTGCGAAGCCGTCCGCCGCACCATCCGCCAGTTGCGCGGCAAGGATCCTGTCACCTCGCACGTCAACACCATTCTGGACTATACGTTCTATTGGTTCAACTCCATCGGCGATTACTACCGCTATACGGGCGATACCGGATTCATCCGGGAGATGTACCCGCGCATGAAGACCCTGATGGACTATACCCTCAGCCGGCTTTCGGACGAAGGTCTTGCCATCGGGCAGCCCGACGACTGGGTGTTTGTGGATTGGGTGGATTTCCCGATGCACAAGCGCGGCATCCTGTGCTTCGAGCAGATGCTGCTCATCCGCAGTCTGGAGACCATGCAGTTGTGTGCAACACTGACCGGCGACCGTAAGAACTACGGCAAGCTGGCCAAGGATCTGAAGAAAAAGACGGACCGGATCTTCTGGGATTCCGAAGCCCACGCCTACCTGCATGCCCTCGAACCGGAACTGAACCGGCAGATCACCAAGTTCCCCAACATGTTTGCCATCCTGTACGGACAGGCTTCCGAAGAGCAATGCCTGGAGATTCTGGATCACGTCATGCTGAACCCCGATGTGCCCGCCATCAAT
The DNA here is from genome assembly GCA_017632695.1 of Bacteroidales bacterium. Lineage (GTDB taxonomy): Bacteria > Bacteroidota > Bacteroidia > Bacteroidales > UBA3663 > Liminaster. Next base: position 3,824 of record JAGBQS010000145.1, on the reverse strand, counting down.
ACCCCATACATGCGCTTCTACGAGCTGGCAGCCCTCTGCCAAATGGGTCTGCAGGATAAGGTTCTGCCCGAAATCAAGGCGTATTGGGGTGGCATGCTGCTCGAAGGCGCCACTTCGTTCTGGGAGAAATACAACCCAAGCAAGGATGACAACCAATCAGAAGACACGATTCCGCCGTCGCCCCGTGCCCCTCACCTGGAGATGTACGGACGTCCTTACGGCAAATCGCTCTGCCACGCCTGGGGAGCCTCGCCCGTTTATCTGCTTGGCAGGTATTACTTAGGCGTACAGCCCCTGCAACCCGGCTACGGATCGGCCGACTGCCGTCAACGCGAACCTGCCTGGGAGGCCCGTCCCAATCTGGGCGGACTTGAATGGATGCGGGGCGACGTGCCCACACCCTACGGCAAGATCCATATTGAGGTCGATGCCTATACCCTGACCGTCAGCGCCCCGACCGGAATCGGTCGCGGCATTGTTTATTACAAAAACCAGCAGGCCGAAGTCAGATCCGGCCAGCACATCACCCTGCAATTATGAAAAGAATCCTTTCCGCATGCTTCCTCACACTTCTTACCCTCTCCGTTCCTTCGGCCAATGCTCAGGGACTGACCGACCAGAGCCAGTCGCCTTACAGCCGGATGCACGACGTTCCGCTCGGACAGGTACGCTGGACAGACGGTTTCTGGGGCGAACGCTTCCAGGTGTTCAGCCAGACATCGGTGAGCAGTATGTGGGACACCTGGAACAATCCCGACATCTCGCACGGCTTCCGCAACTTCGAGATTGCTGCGGGCGATGCACAGGGTGAGCACTGGGGGCCTCCCTTCCACGACGGCGACATGTACAAGTGGCTCGAGTCGGCGGCAGCGGTCTATGCCGTTACCCGGAACCCGGAGCTCGATACCCTGATGGATTACTTTATTGACCGCGTGGTGCGTGCCCAGCGTGCCGACGGATACATCCATACCCCGGTCATCATCGAGGAAAAGAATCAGGGCATCGACACCCACTCCGCCCCCAAAGAGCAGACCGTAATCGGAACTGCCGTAGGCAAGGAGGACGAGAAAGGAGCGTTTGCAAACCGCCTCAACTTCGAGACCTACAACCTGGGGCATCTTATGATGGCAGGCATTGTGCACAAACGCGCCACCGGCAAGACGACGCTCTTCGACTGCGCCGTCAGGGCCACCGATTTCCTGGTACACTTCTACGAGACGGCTTCGGCCGAACTGGCTCGCTGTGCCATCTGCCCGAGCCACTACATGGGTGTTGTCGAGATGTGGCGCGAGACCCGCAACCCGCGTTACCTTGACCTGGCGCAACAGCTCATTGCCATCCGCAATCAGGTGGTGAACGGCACCGACGACAATCAGGACCGCGTACCTTTCGAGGAGCAGTTCGAGGCTATGGGTCATGCCGTACGCAGCACCTATCTGTATGCCGGCGTGGCCGACATCTGTGCGGAAGCAGGTCCCGACCACAACCACTGGATGGACAACCTCACCCGCATCTGGCAGGACATCGTTACCCGTAAAATGTACATTACCGGAGGCTGCGGCGCCTTGTACGACGGCACTTCGCCCGACGGCACCAACTATACGCCCGACTCCATCCAGAAGGTTCACCAGTCGTTCGGCCGTCCGTACCAGCTTCCCAACAGCACGGCTCACAACGAGACCTGCGCCAACATCGGCAATATGCTGTTCAACTGGCGTATGATGGAGCTGACAGCCGATGCCAAGTATGCCGACATTGCCGAGACCTGTATGCTCAACAGCGTACTTTCGGGCATTTCGCTCGACGGCAAACGCTACTTCTACACCACTCCGCTCCGCTTGTCGGCCGACCTTCCCTACACGCTGCGCTGGCCTAAGGAACGCCAGGAGTACATCTCGTGCTTCTGCTGCCCGCCCAACACACTGCGTACCCTCTGCGAGGCACAGAACTATGCCTATACGGTGGGCGAAAAGACACTCTACTGCCAGTTCTACGGCGCCAGCGAGGTAACGGCTATCGTTCCCGGTGTGGGCGAAGTTACCCTCCGTCAGGAAACGGATTATCCTTGGGACGGACACATCCGCCTCACCCTCGTGAAACTGCCTAAAAAAGCGCGTAAGACAGCCTGGACCCTTGCCTGCCGCATCCCGTCGTGGGCGGGTCTGACCGACACCGGGAACGGATACCGCCGCGAAACACGCGTCTGGAAACAGGGCGATACCCTCAGCATCGACCTCCCCATGGAAGCCCGCCTGATGGAAGCCCATCCGTTGGCCGAAGAAATCCGCAACCAGGTAGCTGTTCAACGCGGACCGTTGGTGTACTGTCTGGAGCAATGCGACCTGCCCGAAGGTGTAAAGCTCGACGATGTGCTGATTCCTGCCGATATCAGCCTGAAGCCTGTTGAAACCCGGATTGCCGGCAGCCGTATCATGGCACTCGAAGGCGAAGCACTTGTAACCACCGGTGCCGCATCCCGTTCCGACGCATCGGCAAACTCTTCCGAATGGAACAACCGGCTCTATCGGCCTTTGCAGCCGGCAACGCGCCCTGTCCGCATCCGTCTCATCCCCTATTATGCCTGGGGTAACCGCGGACGCTGCGACATGACTGTCTGGCTGCCGTTAAGCAGGTAAAATGATTGTGGCATGTATAACATAATGAATCTGATGAAATCCGTTTCCCGCTATCTTTCTTTCATTGTTATTCCAGTTTTGATTGGGATGAGCGTCGGCTGCAACCGTCGTGCAGCCAATGCGGTCGATACGACTCTCGATGCTATCGAATCCATTGTATTATCCCGTCCAGACTCAGCGCTCCAGATTCTTTACCGGTTGGACAGCCTGCTTACCACCGGAGAGGCCAAGCTTCAAGGTGAGGAGCAGACTGCCAGATATGCCTTACTCAAATCGCAGACATTTGACAAGAATTTGATTGACCTGACCAGCGACAGTCTGATCCGCATTGCTTTCGATTACTACACTCAGCACGGAAACGATCAGGAACGGATGAAGTCCTGGTTCTATCTGGCAGCCATACAACGGAACTGCAAGGACAATAATTCCGCCTATTATTCTTATCAGGAAGCCGAACGCTTGTGCCTGCAGCTTGAAGACTATTATTATTTGAGAAGGATCTATAGCAATTTGTCTGAGATCTGTTATGCCACCTATAGTAAGGATGCCGTAAAATATGGAGATTTGTGCTACGAGGCGGCCAAAAAGGGGAATGAACAATTCGGGATTCATTTAGCTTATGCTTATAAAGGCATGGCATATAGATTGCAGAATCAACTGGATTCGGCTGAGTTTTATTTCTGGAAAGTTGTAGAAGGTCTTCCCAATACCAATAATGTCATACAGAACTGCCTGTCTGATTTTGCAGAACTGTGTGTGACGCACAAAAGATATGAATTGGCAGACTCTTTATTGCATCTTAAGTCCATTTACAAGAGTGGTGATTATGGTAATCTGGCATGTCTGCACGCTTGGGCAGGCCGTCAGGACAGTGCGGATTATTATCTTTCGTTAGACGAAAAGAATCTTAACGGACCTGAACAGAAAGTTTATCTGTATGAAAAGCAATATCTTGTTGCTTTATTCAGGAATGATTATAAAACGGCTTTGGAATACAAAAACAAGCGCATTAATTTGCAAGATGGGATGGTAGCAGACATCTACAGGAAATCAGTTTCCGATTATCAGCGGAACTATGAACAGCAACAGAAGGAAATCATAGCGCACAGAGAAGAAATACACAAATTGTATTTTTCTTTCGTGTGTGTAATACTACTGATATTGCTAATTACAGTCAGTCTGTACTTT
>JAGBQS010000144.1 GCA_017632695.1 Bacteroidales bacterium | reverse complement strand
TGGTAGCCAACCGCAGCAAGATTCTCGATCTTCGCAAACAACGCGATAATGCAGGTCTGATGCAGTTGCAGGAAGAACTTGAGAAGCAGACTTACGCAAAGGCACGCGAGCTTGGCGAGCCTAAGTTCACCGCCGAGCAGCGCGAAGCCTACACTACGATGGGCGGTACTCCGTTCCTGGATAATAATTACACCGTCTTTGGCGAGGTTGAAGAGGGTTTGGAGGTTGCTGATGCCATTCAGCAGGTCAAGACCGTTTCGGGCGACCGGCCGGCCGAGGATATCAAGATGATTTCTGTTGAGGTCGTTGAGGAATAATTATTTATCATTTAATTGTTTATTTTATCGTGGATCAGATTAGTTATGCGCTGGGTATCAATATCGGCCAGCAGCTCAAACAGATGGGATTGAAAGACAAGTTGTCGGTTGCCGACTTTGCCGCATCCATTAACGACGTTCTTCAGGGTAATCCGCTTCAGGTGACTCCCGCCAAGGCTCAGGAATTGCTCAGCCGGTTCTTTGCCGAACTGGAGGCCGAGCAGCAGAAGGCAGCCGAAGAGGCTGGCAAGGTTGCCCGCCAGGCAGGAGAGAAGTTCCTGGCTGAGAATGCCAAAAAGGCAGGTGTTACCGTAACGGCATCGGGCTTGCAGTACGAAGTGATTACACCCGGTACAGGTCGCAAGCCAAAGGCTACCGATACCGTCCGCTGCCATTATGAAGGCACGTTGATCGACGGCACCGTATTCGATTCTTCATACGCCCGCAACGAACCGGCAGCGTTTGGCCTCAATCAGGTGATTGCCGGTTGGACCGAAGGCTTGCAGCTTATGAACGAAGGTGCCAAGTTCCGTTTCTACATTCCTTTCAACCTCGGTTATGGCGCACAGGGTGCAGGTGGCTCCATTCCTCCGTATGCTGCCCTGATTTTTGATGTTGAACTCTTGGAAGTATTGTAATAAATAGAATACAAAGACGGTATTTTATTATCTTTTGGCAATCTATTGTGTGATAATTAGGCTTAAAATCCAAATTGTCACACTTTTTTTTGCTTATTTGTACAATTTTGCGTACCTTTGCCGCGCATCATGTAATATTGACCATGAAGTAGGAATAAACCGAGTAAACAGAAAATAATCCCGAATAATGAAGCACATCACGAAGTGGTTATTGGCCGTGTTCCTGATTACCGGCAGCACAGTAGTATGCCAGACTGTAGCGGCGCAAGGGCAGACAGCTGTTTCACAGGACGAAACGATTGTGTTTACGCCACAGTGGACGGCTCAGGCGCAGTTTGCAGGCTACTATGTTGCGGCCGAAAAGGGGTTTTATCAGGAAGCCGGTGTAAAGGTTCAGATTGAGCATCCTTCGGCTACGCAGCCGGCTATGAGCCGTTTGCGGAATAATCAGTGTCAGGCTACCACGCTGCAGCTCTGCCAGGCGTTGGAGATTGTGGACGGCGGCGTACCGTTGGTGAATATCCTGCAAACATCCATGAACAATGCGATGGTTATTGTTTCATCACGAGGTCAGGATCCGCTTTCGCAGAAAGGAGCCCGCGTGGGAATCTGGAGTGTCGGCTTCGGCCAGTTGGCCATTTGTATGAGCATCAAGGATCATTTGGACTACCAATGGATACGCTTTGCCCAGAACGTTAATCTCTTTGTAAGCGGAGCGCTCGATGCCACCTTGGCCATGAGTTACAACGAATATTATCAGTTGGTGCAGGCCGGTATTGAGATGACCGACAAGAATGTGTACCGCTTCTGTGATCATGGCTACAACGTACAGGAAGACGGAGTCTATATGACCCGCGACTATTACGGGCAGCATCGGGAACAGGCCCGGAAGTTTGCTGAAGCCAGCCGGAAAGGGTGGGAGTGGGCAGCCGCGCATCCGGATGAAGCGTTGGATATCGTGATGCAGTATGTGGATAAGAATCATATAGCCACTAACCGTGTGATGCAGCGTCTGATGCTTCAGGAGGTGCTGCATCTGCAGATTGACCGCGAATCCAAAAAGCGCGAATTCCGTCTGCGACCCGATATGGTACAGCAGGCCAGCACCCTGATGTTTGAAAACCGGATGCTGACCCGCGAAATAACTTACGAACAGTTGGTGGAGAAATAACAAAGACTGAACCATGCTCAAGATTCTTGCTTATATACGTCGAAAACTATCCGTCAAGGTCAGCTTGTGGGTGGTACTGTTTGCCGCCGTGATATTCATTGCTGCGCTTGGATTCCTGTTTTATTCCGCCCGTGAGGCTGTCCGACAGGAAGCAATTAACCACGCCTCGCAGATTCTGGACAATACTTCTCTGCGCGTTGAGGGCATCCTGAACCGTGTTGAGGCGGCTTCGGACATGTCTTTATGGTTGGTGCTACGGCATCCCGAAGACTCCGACTCGATGTACGTGTACAGTCGTTCCATATTGAAGAACAACCCCGGTTTCTACAGTTGTTCCATTGCGTTCGAACCGTATTACTTTGAGCAGTATGGACGATACTTCTCGGCGTACTCGAAGCATCTGGGAGACAGTATCCGTACCATTCAGGGGGGTAGCGACAGGTATCAGTATTTCTATACCGATTGGTATCTCATGCCTACCCTGCTGGACCGCCCGTGCTGGACGGAGCCCTACATAGATTATGATGTGCCTACAAATACCAGCGAGATGGTGACCAGCTATTGTCAGGCCATTAAGAACAAGGAGGGACGGATCATCGGTGTCATTAACACGGCCCTTTCCATCAACTGGCTTTCGCATACCATCTCGTCGGTTAAGCCCTATCCGCATTCCTACAGCATCATGATCGGCCGCGGAGGTACTTACTTCGTGCATCCCGATTCGACCAAGATTACCCGTCAGTCCATTTTTACCCAGACCATCGGGCATCCTGAATCGGATCAGGCAGTTTTGGGTCATGCCATGCAGCGGGGCGAGGAGGGTATGATGCAGATGCAGATTGATGGCGTGGACTGCTACGTCTTCTACAAGCCTTTGGGCAAGACCGGCTGCTCAATGGCGATTGTCTGTCCGGAGAGCGATATCTTTGGCGGCTTCGACCGTCTGCGGCACTCGGTCATCATCATTGTTGTGGTAGGGTTGCTGCTCATGCTCTACTTCTTTATCCGTATTATTACCCGCGAGCTCAGTCCTTTGAACCGTTTGGCCAAAGAGGCCGAAACCATAGCTTCCGGTCAGTTTGATACCCAGTTGCCAAACTTCCGCCGCACCGACGAAATCGGTCAGCTGAGCCATTCGTTCGGAAATATGCAGAAGTCGTTGGTGAAGTATATCGGAGAACTGAAGGATACTACCGCACAGAAGGCTTCCATTGAGCGCGACCTTCACATTGCCAGCGCCATACAGATGGGTATGTTGCCCCAGAACTTCCCAACCCGCGAGGATCGGGACGATGTGCTGCTATACGCCACGCTGAACCCGGCCAAGGATGTAGGTGGCGATCTGTTCGATTTCTATATCCGTGATGAGAAACTGTTCTTCTGTATCGGCGACGTTTCCGGCAAGGGTGTGCCGGCATCTCTTTTCATGGCGGTGACCCGAGCCATCTTCCGAACCGTGTCGGCCCGCGAGTCGATGCCGGACCGCATTATGGCCAGTATGAACGAGACGATTGCCGATATGAACGAAAGCGGCATGTTCGTCACCCTTTTTATCGGTGTGCTCGACTTGCCGACGGGTCAGATGCGCTATTGCAATGCCGGCCATGATGCCCCGTTGCTGGTGGGTTCCGGAGTGGGTACATTGCCTTGTGATTCGAACATACCGGTCGGTGTCATGTCCGGCTGGAAATTCAACTTACAGGAGGCAAAGATTTACACCGGCACCACCATCTTCCTGTTCACCGACGGACTCACCGAGGCCGAAGATTCCACCCATGCGCAGTTCCGGATGGAACGGGTTAACCGTGTGGCCGAAGAGGCGCTCGAAAAACAGCAGCATGAGCCGCGTCAGCTGATCGACCGGATGACCGATGCCGTTCGTCGTTTTGTAGGCGATGCCGAGCAGAGCGATGATCTGAACATGATGGCTATCCAATACATCAAACAGCAGAGAGATGTACAGATGTTCAAGCGCATCATACTGCCCAACGATGTGCAGGAAGTGCCCCGTCTGGCAGCGTTTGTCGACGAGGTGTGCGAGGAAGTCGGGTTCGGCCCTGCTGACACCATGCAGCTGAACCTCGCCATTGAGGAAGCGGTGGTCAACGTTATGAACTATGCCTACCCGTCGGGTACAAAGGGCGATGTGATTGTCGAGGCTTCGGCAAACGATGTCCGCCTGAAGTTTACGGTCATCGACAGCGGAGCACCTTTCGATCCGACTGTCCGTGCCGAAGTCGATACGACGCTTTCGGCCGAAGACCGGCCTATCGGAGGACTCGGTATCCATCTGGTCCGTCAG
>JAGBQS010000143.1 GCA_017632695.1 Bacteroidales bacterium | reverse complement strand
TCCTCGTGAAGTAAAAACTAATCAAGCGGACAGTTGAGCACAATCTGTGTGCTGTCCGCTTTGAATAAAAAAGCAGATAATATCCAAACTAAAAAAACAAAAGTTATGAAATCATATATCAAACCAAACACCATCATCGTAGAGATCGAAAACAAGTCGATCATTGCGGCATCTCTTCCTATTAATTCAGGCAAGACTACCGGCACCCAGCTGGCTCCTCAGCGCAATTCCGACTGGTCAGACTACGAGAACTAATTGCTCTCTCATTTACTCTATATCAACAGAAGGCACCTCAAACGGGGTGCCTTCTCCATTCTTACCCTCTTCTTGGGGTATTCTTACCCTCTTCATGGGGTATTCTACCCCTATTCTACCCCTCGTGTTTGGCACAACTTACCATCTCCCTTATAACTACCTTCCTTCGACCTTGCTACAACCTTCCTTCCCGACACCAGATTTTGGACATCGGAAGACCCTGAAAACACTAAAATTTCCGTTCATTTCGTGATTTTGGATGTTTATTGTATCAGAAATCATGTTTCTCAGCAGTTTTAGTGCATTTTTTCGATAGAATGTTTCGGAATTCGGAAAAAGTTTTTTATCTTTGCACGGCAGTAAGTATGCAAACCTGCTGGCAAAACTTAAAGTTAAATCCCAAATATAAAACACAATCATGGACGAACAGCTTATTAAAGAGTGCACCGCCAAGGCTCAGACCTGGTTGGGTGCTGGTTTCGACGAAGAGACAAAGGCAGAGGTGAAAGCCATGCTCGATGCAGAAGACAAGACTGCACTGGTGGACGCTTTCTATCAGAACCTTGAATTCGGTACAGGCGGTCTGCGCGGCATCATGGGTGCAGGTACCAACAGAATGTACAAATACATTGTAGGTATGGCCACACAGGGCTTTGCCAACTACATCCTGAAGGCATTCCCGGGCAAGCAGAGCGCCGTAGTGGTAGGTCACGACTGCCGCAACAACGGCCGTATGTTTGCCGAAACCGTTGCCGCCATCTTCTCGGCCAACGGCATTAAGGTTTATCTGTTCGAGAGCTTGCGTCCAACGCCCGAAATCTCATTTGCCATCCGCCAGCTCAAGGCTCAGGCAGGCGTAAACGTAACGGCTTCGCACAACCCGAAGGAGTACAACGGCTACAAGGCTTACTGGGACGACGGCGCTCAGGTGCTTTCCCCACACGATACAGGCATCATCGAAGAGGTGAACAAGGTAACCGTCGATCAGGTGAAGTTCACTCCTAACTACGACCTCATCCAGATCATCGGCGGCGAAATGGATATCGACTATCTGAAGGCCGTTAAGGAAGCAATGGTCGACCAGGACGTTATCCTGCGCCAGAAAGACCTGAAGATTGTTTATTCGCCACTGCACGGCACAGGCCGCGTCATCATTCCTGCCGCTCTGCGTTCGTGGGGCTTCCAGGATATCAACGTAGTACGCGAGCAGATGGTCATTGACGGCAATTTCCCGACCGTTGTATCGCCTAACCCGGAGAACAGCGAGGCCATGACCCTCGGCATGAATCTGGGTACCAAGCTGAATGCCGACCTCGTGCTGGCTTCCGATCCGGACGCCGACCGTCTGGCTGTAGTTTGCCGCGACGACAAGGGCAAGTGGATGATCCTGAACGGCAACCAGACCGCTATGATGCTCTACTGGTACATCATCACCAACAAGAAGAAACTCGGCCAGCTGACCGGCAACGAGTTCATGGTAAAGACCATCGTAACCTCCGAGCTGATTGCCAAGATCGCTCAGAAGAACAACGTGGAGATTACCGACGAATATACCGGCTTCAAGTGGATTGCCTACCGCATCCGCGTGAACGAGGGCAAGAAGAAGTTCATCGGCGGCGGCGAGGAAAGCTTCGGCTTCCTGCCATTCGATAAGGTACGCGACAAAGATTCACCGGCATCCATCTGTCTCCTTTGCGAGATTGCAGCCTGGGCCAAGGATAACGGCATGACCCTTTACGACCTGCTGCTCTCCATCTACCGCGACTACGGCTTCCAGAAGGAGAAGGCCGTCAGCGTAGTAAAGCCCGGCAAGAGCGGCGCCGACGAGATCAAGGCCATGATGGAGAACTTCCGCAAGAACCCGCCGACTGAACTGGCCGGCGAGAAGGTAATCCTGTCGAAGGACTTCAAGACCCTGAAGCAGACCGACGCACAGGGCAAGGTTACCGACCTCGACATGCCTGCTACGAGCAACGTACTGCAGTACTTCACCGCCAGCGGCATCAAGGTCAGCGTACGTCCATCGGGCACCGAGCCTAAGATCAAGTTCTACTGCGAAGTTCCGGCTCCGTTCGACGGAAAGGATTACGAGAAGGCATCGGGCGAAGCAGAGGCCAAGCTGGCACAGATCTGCAAGAGCCTGGGTATTTAACAAAGTTTGTCACTTCTATTTATTATCACTATTTCGGAGTAGCTCATCGCAAGGGTGGGCTACTCTTTTTTTGAGAATTTATGCAGGTTTGAGAAGCAGAGTTTGCTAAGCATGTAAATATGACACCTGTATTATAAAAAATCGTGGCTTAAATAACCTCTGTAAGCGAAAAAAGGTTATCTTTGCACCAAATTTACAATAAATACAAGCCTAAAACCTAATCATTATTTATGTTTACAAGTTTTAAGGGAAGCCACTTGGTGAATTCTTACCAGAAGAAGAAACTGAAGAACCGCTTCCAGATGTCAGGCTACGTCAAGGCTGTGATTGCCGCTGTTGTAGCCATCGTGATTGCCCTGCTCCCTACTGAAATGTTCGGCATCGAAGGACTGAACCCTGTTCAGCAGCGCGTTATTGCCATCTTCGTCTTTGCTGCCGTGATGTGGCTCACCGAAGCCATCCCGTCGTGGTGTACGTCGGTGCTGATAATCGTTGTGATGCTGTTCACCATTTCGAACAAGGGTCTGACGCCGCTGATGGACGTCGAAGGCGCCTCGTACGTCAGCTACAAGGCCATCATGGCATGCTTTGCCAATCCTACCATCCTGCTGTTCATCGGCGGATTCATTCTGGCCATCGCACTGACCAAGACCGGCATCGATGTGGTGCTTGCCAAGAAACTGCTGACTCCTTTCGGCTCTGACTCATCGAATGTGCTGCTGGGCTTCATCGTGGTTACAGCCGTCTTCTCGGCATTCGTCTCGAACACCGCCACAGCCGCCATGATGCTGGCGTTCCTCACACCGGTACTGCGCGCCATGCCCGAAGGATCGAAGGACCGCGTGGCACTTACCATGGCCATCCCGCTGGGTGCCAACATCGGCGGTATCGCCACACCGATCGGAACGCCTCCAAACACCATCGTGCTCGGCTATCTGAGCGAGAATCTGGGCATCAACATCGGCTTTGGCGAATGGATGCTCAAGATGATTCCGTTTGTCGTGATCCTGCTGCTGTTGGGCTGGGCGCTGCTGCGTTTCATGTTCCCCTTCCAGCAGAAAAAGATCGACCTTGTCATTGAGGGCGAGCTGCACTGGACACACAAGACCTGGATTGTCATCATCACTTTCATCTGCACCATCCTGCTCTGGTGTTTCGCCGACCTCATTAACCTCGGTCTGAACAGCTTTATCGTGGCACTGGTTCCGGTAGCGGTCTTTGCCGTTACGGGCGTTATCACCAAGCACGACCTGGAGGAAATCAACTGGTCGGTACTCTGGATGGTAGCCGGCGGCTTTGCCTTGGGTGTAGCCCTCTCGGATTCCGGTCTGGACAAGGTGCTTATCAACTCCATTCCGTTCAGCGAGTTCCCCGCCCTTGCCGTCATGATTCTGGCATCTTTGGTATGCTTCGGCTTCTCGAACTTCATCAGCCATTCGGCAGCAGCCTCGCTGCTCGTTCCGGTGCTGGGTGTGGTAGCAGGCGCTATGGCTCACCCGGTTCAGGCCGGTGTGGCCCCTACCCTCGATGACGGCGGTGTTGCCCAGATGCTGCTCTGCGTAGCCATTGCTGCCTCTGTTTCGATGATTCTGCCTATCTCTACGCCTCCGAATGCCATTGCGCATTCTACCGGCTTCATCAAGCAGAGCGAGATGATGAAGGTAGGCATCGTGATGGGTGTTCTGGGTCTCGTCATCGGATTCCTGTGGCTCCGACTGCCATTTATTTTCGGATAATCTCTTTATAAGGTTATGAGGTTGTAAGGTTTTTAGGTTATAAGGTTATTTACCTAATATATGTTTGGTTTATACCTTATTTTAGCAGCACAAGTAACCTACCTTACAACCTCATAACCTCAAAACCTTAAAACCTAAAATAAAACCTTAAAACCTCAAATGTATGAAAAAGATTCTTTCTTTGGTTGCAGCGAGTCTGATGCTGCTTCCTGCAATGGCCGCAGAGCCAGCTGAAAACAACGGAGACGTTGAGTACGGACGTAAGGTTACAGCGTATGCAAGCACACCGAAGTTCGGCGGTTACTTCATCGGCAAATATGCCTACAGCGATCAGGATGGCGCCAAGGGTGGAACCGGCTTCCAGCAGCGACTGATCCGTGCCTACGTGGACGGAACCATTCTGGGCGACTTCAAGTATCGCGTACAGGTTCAGGTGAACAACAACTCGTTCCACATGAAGGACTACTTCATCGAGTGGCAGAAATACAAATTTGCCATGATCAAGGTGGGTCAGTTCAAGCGCGCCTTCGGCTTCGAGAACCCTATGAACCCATGGGATATCTCAACCGGCGACTATTCGGTTTACTACACCAAGAAGATGACCGGCGACTATAAGGGAGACAGCTGGAGCGGCGGCGGTCGCGACCAGGGCATTCAGGTACAGGGCGACTTCCTCAAGGTGGGCAAGGACAATCACAACCTGATTCACTATCAGGTGGGCCTGTGGAACGGACAGGGTATCAACAAGGCCGATGCAGACGGCAAGAAGGACCTGATCGGAACCATCCAGTTCCAGCCCATCAAGGGGCTCTTCATCGGTGCCTTCGGCTGGAAGGGCGACTACTATAACACTGCTATGGATGTCGAATCAACCTGCAACAAGTATTCCTTCGGCGTGAAGTACGATGATGATTACTGGACCATTCGCGGCGAATGGGGTCATGCCCAGTACGGCGATGACACCAACGACGATGCCTGGTACATCATGACCGGTTACAAGCTGACCGACTGGTTCAAGATCAGCGGCCAGTATCAGACCTACCGCAACGGCAAGACGTGGGCCAATGCCCAGTGCATGTACTCCATCATTCCGGAATTCCAGCTGCACAAGAACCTGATGTTCCAGATTCAGTACAATTGGAATGACAACCGTATCAGCGCCGACAAGCACTACAACGAGCTTTGGGCTGAATTCTATGTACGTTTCTAAATGAAAATTGTAACCTTTGGTGAAATCCTGCTGCGGCTGAGCAAACACAACGCTTTCCGCCTGTCGCAGGGAAACTCTTTCGATGCCCAGTATGGCGGGTCGGAGGCCAATGTGGCCATCAGCCTTGCCCAGCTGGGCAACAATGTTGAATTTATTACCCGTGTGCCGGATAACGGCATCGGGGAGGCTGCCTGCATGCATCTGCGCGAGTTCGGGCTGAGCACCCGGCACATTGTGCGCGGAGGCAAGCGTATCGGCAGCTACTACTTTGAACCGGCTGCTGCCATGCGCGGCTCGAAGGTTGTGTACGACCGCGAAGACTCGTCGTTCAACACCATACAGGAAGGCGATATTAACTGGGATCCCATCCTGAACGGTACCGGACTGTTCCATTGCTCAGGCATCACCTGTGCCACCAGCCGGCAGGCTCTTCAGACCACGCTCGAGGCCGTACGTCTGGCCGACAGTCGCGGCATCGAGCTTACCTGCGACATCAACTACCGCAAGAACCTCTGGCAATATGAAGGAGCCGATGCCCGCAAGTCGCTCAACGAACTGATGCAATACAGTTCATTCATCTTCGGCGACCAGAACGAATGGTACGTAGCCAGCGGTCTGGAACCCATTCCCTATCCTGCCCTCGACAAAGATTTCCAGTACGACATCCCTGCCTACGAGGCATATTTTGCCCGACTGCACGAGATGTTCCCCCGCTGCAAGCGCATGCTGATGGCACACCGCAACCAGCTAAGCTTTGAGCACCACGTGATTGGCGGCGTGCTGTGGGCCGAAGGGCAACTGTACTTCTCCCGCATCTACGACGTTCAGCCTATCATCGATCAGATGGGCGTAGGCGATGCTTGGGTGGCTGCCTTCATCCACGCCCGCCAGAAGTGGCCAGATGACGACCAATACTGCGCCGATTTCGCCACTTCGGCAGCAGCGCTGAAAAATACCATTCCCGGCGACCAGAACCTGGTTACCGAAGAGGAAATCATCAGCAACATGCATTCGAGCGGAAACGGAAGGGTGCAGAGATAGCACTTGCCCTGCGTTTTTTGAAATACAATCCTTAATAGTATGTTCTGCAATTTGCGAAACATACTATAATTTTTTATGCATGTTTTCGAAAATGTCTGAACGAACTATAATCTTTTTTGGTTCCCCCCGAACTTTTCGAAACGAACTATAAAATTTTTTAGTTGCTTTCGAAAATTTCTGAATGAACTATAATTTTTTATAGTAAGTTCCGCAGTTTTCGAAACCTGGTAAAAAGAATCCGACCTTCCTTCCGTCGGATCAGCATATACAAAAAGACCGGACCTCCAGCAAATTGGAAGTCCGGTCCTTTTATATTTTCATCCAAACGGATTATTCGAAGATATAGCGGACGCTGAACTGCATCGAGTAGGTAGAGTTGAACGTCGTACGGTCGGTATAGGTCTTAGTCAGACGTTCCTTACCGTCGGTGGCAAACGTGATACCTTTAGACTGAGATCCAGACAACAGGGTCATGGTGCGTACCTGCTTGTAAACGCCCCAATCGTGGTTAAGCAGGTTGCCGACGTTCTCGATGTCGAGACCCAGCTGTAAAGTGTGCTTCTTACCATTGTGCTGTGGCAGGTAGAAGTTCTGGGTCAGGCGGAAATCGAACTGGTTGCGCCAAGGCATGATGGCACCGCCACGCTCGGTATATTTACCCTTACGGTCCTTCAGGTAATCATCCTGGTTGATGTAAGCCCAGAAGTCGTCGCGCTGCTGATCGGCAGTATAGGTTTCGGTACCGAGAGTCTGGTTCACGAAGTTCCAGCTATCCAGTTCTTCACGCGATGCCGGGATATAGAGCAGGCTGTTCGAACCGCCGTCGCCGGCAATCGAATTACCGTTCCATACATACGAATAGCGTGCATACTGATAACCGGCAACAGAACCGGCATTCATACCTTCCCATACCAGCGACACAGCCGTACCGAAGAACTTGCCGTAATCCTTCTGATAGTTGACACTGGCAATGATACGGTTCGGAGCCACATAAGTACCGTAGCCGGTCTCCAGATCATTCATACTGTTAACAGAATAACGGTTGGTCTTGTAAGCCGAAGTAACCTGATCGCCGATACCGTCGCCATAAGACTTGGCCTTCGAGAAAGTATAGGCAATCTTGGCATCCAGACCGAAGTCGAACTTCTTGGCCAGGCTGGCAGTGATGCTGTAATAGTAAGCCTTGTTACCGGCATTGGTAATCAGATAGGCATTGTTGCTGTTATTAACTGTCTTATACACACGACGGAAGTCGCCAGGCACAATCTCAACCTGATTGGAACCGTCCCAGTAGTAATTCTCGTTGGTTACTACGGCCGGATTGAAGTCGCGGCTGTAGATACCCTCTACGCTGGCATCAATCTGAGCAGGCAGCTTGACATCGAAAGCCAACGAAGACTTCCAGGCAGCAGGCATCTTCAGATCCTTGTCGATAACGGTCGGCGACTGAGGTGCCACATTGTGATCACTTGAGTAAGTTGACAGCGCTGCATCCAACTGACCGATCTGATCGGTAATGCTGGTAGAGAAGTCAGGCTGACCATAGGTAGCTGCCGACTGGGTATTGTAATAATACTGGAGCTGACCGCAGTTTGAATTGCCGACAGCCGACACAAGCCATACGAAAGGCAGACGTCCGACAAAGTATCCGGTACCGCCGCGAAGCACATACTTACGGTCGCCGGTAATATCCCAGTTGAAGCCCAGACGTGGTGAAACGCTGATCTTGGTATCGGGTAACTGATCGGTGCTGTACTGCCTGAAGTTATCGTCGGCATCGTAACTGCCGTTGCCTCCACGCCATTTCAGGTTGGCAAAAGCCGAATTGAAGTTATCTGAAAGCGACGGATAGGCAGTTGCTTCCATACGCAAGCCGGCTGTAAGCTTGAAGTTGTCGGTCAGATTCATCTGATCCTGCACATAAGCCGAATACTGCTGGTGCGTCATCTCTGAAGTGAAGAAACCGACAGACCCGTCGGAGTTCAGCTTATAGGTTACACCGTAAGCGGCAGGCTTGGCTCCGGTTTCGAAATCGTTCCACGACGAGAACACATAGTAACCGTTGGCAGCCTGTGCAAAGCCGTTGGCAGCCTTGTTGGTCTCAAACTGCAGACCGGCCAGGAAATTATGTACACCGGCAGCCCAGGTAACCTCATCAGTTACTACGAAAGTCTTAACCTCGCGGAGGTTACCCTCGGTAAACGGATCCGGACCGAACGAAGTATAAAGGGCTCCGCCCTCAAGGATATCGACCGTCGGGAACTTACTGCCCTCATACGAACGAGGCTCTTCCTGATAGGAATAGGTGGCACGCAGGGCATTGTTTACCTCTCCCCACTTGGAGTTCCATTCAGCAGCTACCGAAGTGAAGTTGCGCTCCTGATAATAGCGCGAACTCTCGAAATAAAGGGCAGCATTTGAAAGGCGGTTGTTGTTACGGCTATAAACCACGCCTTCGAGATCGGTACCGCCCGGATAAATGGTGTTGGCAGTAAGCGGGCTGGTAGAACCCGAAGGATTGTTAGAGTCTTTGGTATGTGTAGCCGAGAAGCGGACATTCAGCTTGTTGTTCTCGTTGATATTCCAGTCCAAACGCGCCAGAATACGATAGGCAGGAGTCTCCAGCGAATAACCCTGATAACGGCCCGGGTTGTAGCCGTAAGTATTTTTCAGATAAGAGGCGATCTCGTCCATCTTGGCAACCGTCGGACGGTGTACCGTACCGGAAGAGAGTTTCCACTCGTCGGTGGTATTGGCACGCGCTGTACCTGCAGGACCAGCCGAAACATTGTCCTCATATTCGCCGTTAACGAAGAAGAACAGTTTGTTCTTGATGATCGGACCGCCCACGCTGACACCGTAAGTGGTCTTGTTCGAACGGTTGCGGGTAAGCTTGTAGTCTCCTACATGATCACCCTTCAGGTGCACGTTGTTTGTGTAGATATAAGCCGATGCCTTATAGCTGTTGGTACCCGACTTGGTTACCGCATTGATAGAACCTCCCGTAAAGCCCGACTGACGGACATCGAAAGGAGTAACGCTTACGGCAATCTGATCGAGAGCATCGAGCGAAATAGGTGCTCCGTTGGCCGGCAAGTTGCTACCGATACCGAAGGCATTGTTGAAGGCGGCACCGTCGACGGTCACAAACGACTGGCGGAAGTTACCGCCACCCACTGCAAAACCGTTTCCGGTATTGGCTCCCTGAGGAGTCATGCGCATGATATCGTTCATGGAACGGCTTACCGTTGGCAAGGCTGCTATCTGGGTAGCTGCGATATGCGTACCTGCACCGGCACGGTCTGCACGCATGCCTTGATTGGCCTGACCTACTACAACTACCTCGTCGAGAACATCTGAGCTTGGCACAATCCATGCATCCTGCACCAGATTCTCACCCAGCGGAATGTTTACATTCTCGAAGACCACCGTCTGATATCCCACGAACGACACGCGGATGGAATAAGGACCACCGGCACGCATGCCCGAAATGACATAACGTCCACTGGCATTGGTGACGGTTCCGTAGGTGGTTCCAGATGGCTGGTGTATAGCCACAACGGTTGCGCCAAAAACGTCTTCGTTCTGATCGTCGGTAATCTTACCGCTTAACGAAGCAGTCGTAATCTGTGCCATTGCTGAAAAGGCAGCAACGAACACCAAACAAAAAAGCACTAAAAACTTTTTCATAAAGAAAGCAAGTTAGTATTGATAAAAAGAACTCGTTTGAGATAACTCCCTGAAATGGTATGATGTGTTTTTGGGGGGGGATAATAAAGCCAAAAGACGCGTTCCCCGTTTTGGGGTTCGCGTCTCAAGGAGTGTCAAGAATTACTTCTTAACCTTATCGACGATTGCCTTAAAGGCCTCCGGGTGATTCATACCGAGGTCAGCGAGGACCTTGCGGTTGATATCGATACCGTTTGCATGAAGCAGACCCATGAGCTTAGAATAGCTCAGGCCCTCCAAACGGGCAGCGGCATTGATACGGACAATCCAGAGAGCGCGGAAGTTGCGCTTGTTGTTACGACGATCGCGGAATGCATAAGTCAAACCCTTCTCCCAGGTATTCTTAGCAACGGTCCACACATTCTTGCGGGCACCAATGTAACCTCTTGTGAGGTGGAGAATCTTCTTGCGTCTTTCACGTGACGCTACGTGATTTACCGAACGTGGCATAGTTCTAAAAGTTTTTTTAAACGCCGTGACTGCACAAGGCAGTACTTAAAACGGTTGTTTTGTTAATAGATCTTTTTGAAAAACTTGTTTTTTGGAGTTGAGTCTCACCCAAGATTACTTCAGGCAGAGCATCTCGCGAACGTTAGTCTTGTTAGCGTTGTCGAGAATAGAGAACTTACCAAGGTTTCTCTTCTGCTTTTTGGTCTTCTTGGTCAAGATGTGGCTCTTGTAAGCATGCTTTCTCTTGATCTTTCCTGATCCGGTGAGCGCAAAGCGCTTCTTAGCACCGGAGTTAGTCTTAACTTTTGGCATTTTTGTTAATAATTAATGTTTGTTTATCTATTCTGTCGGGAGTCACCTCCCTACATTTTTGCATTTTATTCAGCCGGCTTGTCGCTCTTCTTCGAACTGCCGGACTTCGGCGACATCATCAGAATCATGCGCTTGCCTTCCAGTACCGGCGGGAAACTGTCCGGCTTGCCGTAATTCTCCAGATCGTTGGCAAAGCGTGCCAACAGGGTAAGACCCTGATCCTTGAACACAATCTGACGGCCCTTGAAGAACACATAGGCTTTCACCTTCGAGCCTTCCTGCAGGAATTCCTTGGCATGACGCAACTTGAACTCGTAGTCGTGATCATCGGTCTGAGGACCGAAGCGGATCTCCTTGACTACCATCTTGGCGCTGTTGGCTTTGGCTTCCTTAGCCTTTTTCTTCTGCTGGTAACAGAACTTCTGATAATCCATCACCTTGCAGACCGGTGGCACGGCCGTAGGGCTGATTTCCACCAGGTCAAGTTCCTGCTCTTCAGCAATACTCATTGCCTCCTGGATGGTATAAATACCCATCTCTACGTTATCACCAACCAGACGCACTTCCTTGACACCACGAATGGCCTCGTTAATACGGTGCTGATCTTTGTTGTTATTGTTTGTTGCAGCCGGACGCTGCTGCCCCTTGTTGTTCTGCTGGTTAGGAGCCGGTGATGGTTTTGGACGGTAACCGCCGTTTCCGTGAGGAGTAAATGCCATTAACTAAATAGCTGAGTATATAATATTAATAATGTGATTTGCTACCTGCCATAGTTGCAGCCTCCAAATCGGGTGCAAAGATAAGGAGTTTTTTGCAATCCTAAACCAAAATAAGTCTAAAATCTGCAAAAAACTCCGTATTTTTTAGCAAGTTTGGCACTTTTGCACGCCAAACTTGCATTTTTTAATGTCTAATCGGCAAAAAGTTAATAACTTGAGTGCTCGATCTGCGACTTCACTTCGGCCACAACACCGGCTGCAAACTCGCTGACAGGAAGCTGTCCGCCTTCGCCGCCACCCTGCTTACGGATGCTGACTTTGCCCTCAGCCTGTTCCTTCTCGCCCACGATGAGCATGTAAGGAACCTTCTTCAATTCGTTGTCGCGGATCTTGCGTCCGATCTTCTCGTTGCGGTCATCCACATAGGCGCGGATATCCTGCTGCTCAAGGGTCTGCTTAACCTGCTCGGCATATTCGTTGAATCGCTCCGAAATAGGCAGGATGGCAACCTGATCGGGAGCCAGCCAAAGCGGCAGCTTACCGGCAGTATTCTCAAGCAGTACGGCCACGAAACGCTCCAATGAACCGAACGGCGCACGGTGAATCATCACCGGACGGTGCTTCTGGTTGTCGGCACCCGTATATTCAAGCTGGAAACGCTCCGGCAGGTTGTAATCAACCTGAATGGTACCCAGCTGCCAGCGACGTCCGATGGCATCCTTAACCATAAAGTCGAGCTTAGGACCATAGAATGCTGCCTCGCCGTACTCGATGTGAGCAGGCAGGTTCTTCTCCTTGCAGGCATCGATGATGGCTGCCTCGGCCTTCTGCCAGTTTTCCTCGCTACCGATATACTTCTCGCGGTTAACCTTGTCACGCAAGGAAATCTGAGCCTCATACTGCTGGAAATCGAGTGCCTTGAAGATGATCATGATGATATCGATAATCTTCAGGAACTCTTCCTTCACCTGATCCGGACGGCAGAAGAGGTGTGCATCGTCCTGGGTGAAGCAGCGAACGCGGGTCAAACCGTGCAGCTCACCTGTCTGCTCATAACGGTAAACCGTTCCGAACTCTGCCAGGCGCAATGGCAAATCACGGTATGAGCGAGGCGAAGTCTTATAGATCTCACAGTGGTGAGGACAGTTCATCGGCTTGAGCATGTAAAGCTCGTCCGGATCCGGCGTAGAGATCGGCTGGAACGAATCCTTGCCGTACTTTGCCCAGTGACCTGAAGTGACATAGAGGTTCTTGTTACCGATATTCGGGGTAATAACCTGTACATAGCCGTAGCGCTTCTGGATCTGGGTCAGATACTCCTGCAGGCGGTTGCGGAGAGCAGCGCCCTTCGGCAACCACAAAGGCAGACCCTGTCCTACGTTGGTA
>JAGBQS010000142.1 GCA_017632695.1 Bacteroidales bacterium | reverse complement strand
TTTATTCGTATTTTTTGCGATAAACGTTGGCAGCAGCGTCGAAGGTAAAGTAGATGCCCTGTATATTTTCGGCATTTTCCTTCACTTTCAGATATTCGGTCCGGTTGTCGATGATGGAGTCCTTAACAACTTCAAGACCCATACGGTTCAGGATCTCGTATTCATGCTCAACGCTGATAACGTGAATGGCAGATTCCTGAGTCTCACCGTCGCCCGAAGAACTGATGGCATCCAGAAGCCCCTGCTGCTTAATGGACCACAGACGATAATTAACCGAATCGCCTAACTGCAGATAGGCAATTGCCATAACTGCCAGCGCAGGAATATCGAAAGGATTATCATCGAACATTGTTTGGGCAATGGCGATGGCTTCCGGGCAAAGCTTGGGGTCTCCGCCGCTAAGGGCCAGCCGTCGGCGGATGTCGAACAACTGCTTTTTTTCCGTCTGGTATGGCACAAAGTCTTCACGTAAGGTAAACCCGTAGTAGAGGTTGCGGTAGTCCTCGAGCGAAAGTGTGGAATCGCTGTTTACATAGCGTTCCATCAGTTTCGGGTAGTAACTCGGACTTTTGCTGTTGGTGGTTACCTGACGTATCAGCTGGTAATTCGGGGCTTCCACTTCCTGAGCAAGGAGAGGCAGGACGGCGCCCGACCAGAGGATGGCCAAAAGTATGGTGAATTTCAGTTTTCGCATATTACTATGGTTTAATTCTGAGTTTAGAACGGCGGGTCTTCCTGTTTCCCGGCACTCAGGAAAGCATCCTGTGCTGAATTGTCCGATGCCGCTCCAAAGTTGTTCATACGCGATTCGAGCGTGGTTCCGTCCTTTGGATACGGGGTCATCGTTGATTGGATGCTTGTGTCTTCGTCAAGGTTCTGGAAGCGTACAAACTCGCCGCGGAATCGTAGGCGGACATCACCCACGGCGCCGTTACGATGCTTGGCAATAATGATTTCTGCCAATCCGCGCAGGTCGTTTCCCTTCTCATCCTCGTAAATCTTGTAATATTCCGGACGATGAATGAAGCATACCATATCGGCATCCTGCTCGATGGCTCCCGATTCGCGAAGGTCGGACAGCTGCGGACGCTGTGCGCCTCCCTGACGGTTTTCTACTCCTCGGTTCAACTGCGAGAGTGCAATAATCGGGATGTTCAGTTCCTTGGCCAGACCATTAAGCGAACGTGAGATATTGGAAACCTCCTGTTCGCGGCTTCCGAACTGCATGCCCGAAGCATTCATCAGCTGGAGGTAGTCGATCATGATGATCTGCACGCCATGTTCCTTAACCAGGCGGCGGGCTTTGGTCCGGAGCTCGAATACAGAAAGGGAAGGAGTATCGTCGACAAAGATCGGAGCTCCCTGCAGGTTCTTGATGCGGGTGGTGAGCTGCGTCCATTCGTCGGGCGTAAGACGTCCGCTTTTCACCTTGTCGCCGGTAATCTCGCAAGTGTTCTGCAGCAGACGGTTCACCAGCTGCAGGTTACTCATTTCGAGACTGAACATACCTACATGGATGCCGTAGTTGACAGCCATATTCTTTACCATCGAGAGCGCAAAAGCGGTCTTGCCCATTGCAGGACGTGCTGCAATGATGATAAGATCGGTGTTCTGCCAGCCGGAAGTGATGTTATCGAGTTCCGTAAAACCTGTCGGCAACCCGGAAAGACCCTCTGCACGGTTCGATGCCGCCTCGATTTTCTCAAGGGCTTCGGTGATGAGCGGGTCAATCTGTTGGGTATCCTTTTTGATGTTGTGCCGCGAGAGCTGGAAAAGTTCGGCTTCGGCTTTCTGCATCAGTTGCTCGATGTCTGATGTTTCGTCGAAGGCTCCGGCCGAAATCTCGCCTGCGTAGGTGATAAGCTGTCGGGCCAATGCCTTTTGGGCAATAATCTTGGCATGATACTCTACATGGGCAGCCGAACCGACATTCTCGGTAAGGGTCGACACATAATATGCGCCGCCCACCTGTTCGAGTACACCATCGGCCGACAGCTGGTTGGTGACCGTGAGAATATCAATCGGGTTCTGCTTGAGAGCCAGCTCCTGTATGGCCGTATAGATGAGCTGGTGTTTGAATTCGTAGAAGGTGTCGGGCGTCAGGATTTCGCTTACAAGCGAGTAAGCGTCTTTCTCGAGCATGAGCGCACCCAACACAGCCTCCTCGATTTTAGGGGCCTGCGGCTGTAATTTACCATCGGCAGAGACCGCAACAACCTGAGGCTGACGCGGTGCTCTGCGATTATTGTTTGAAACGGGAGGCATTGTCGGAATTAACTTTCGGTGTCAATTATCAACGTGCGGAATTCAATCGGATTTTTGCATTCAGGCAATCAGACATTGGCCAGAATGCCCTTGCGACGACGGCGCATTTCGTTTTCATTAGCCAGTTCTTCATCGATAAGGATACGGCCGCAGTATTCGCAAACGATGATTTTCTTGCGCATCTTTACGTCAATCTGGCGCTGAGGGGTAATTTTGTTGTAGCAACCGCCGCAGGCTTCACGCTCAATAGGAACGATGGCCAGACCATTGTGGGTCTTCTTGTGAATGCGCTTGAAGGTTGTGAGCAGACGGGGCTCGATGGTGTTTTCAATCTTCTTGGCCTTTTCGCGAAGGCTTTCCTCCTCGCTGCGGGTTTCGGCAATAATCTCGTCCAGCTCACCGCGCTTAACGTCGAGGTCTCCCTGGCGTTCGTCGATTTCGGCAGAAGTGCCGGCAATGCGCTGCTTCAGGTTGTCGATAGCCTCAAGGTTCTCGCGGATACGCTTGTTGCTCAATTCAATTTCAAGACTTTCGTACTCGATTTCCTTGGTCAGGAACTCATACTGCTTGTTGTTCTGAACATCATTCTGCTGCTCGGTATACTGATTGATCAGAGCCTGAGCTTCGGCAATCTTGCCCTGCATGATGTTGATCTTCTCTTCAGCTTCCTTAATGGCATTCTTGTAGTTGCTGATACGGGTGTTCAGACCTTCAAGCTCAGCTTCCATTTCCGATACTTCCTGAGGAAGTTCGCCGCGAAGGTTCTTGATACGGTCGATTTCGCTCACGAGGAGCTGCAGCTTGTAGAGATTGGCAAGCTTTTCGGGTACAGAGTACTCTTTTTCTGTCTTTGGCATAGTTGTAAATATTTATTTGTTTGAATTATTGATTGCTGTTTGCTGACGTGCAGACACGAAAAAAGCCATATAACCGCTCGCAAACCACACTTCGTGAAAGATACAGGACTCTCCTGTATCCCCGTATGGATCCGGCCACCGAGTAAATCAAGCAGACCGGGCTTACGTTACATGACTGAATTTTCGGGTGCAAAGATACGGATTCTTTCCGTAAGTTCCAAGTTTTCGGATGTTAAATTTTCAGAAACGGGTCATCTTCGCTTTCTGCCTCATCGGGATTAACAAGTCCGGCTGGCAAATTCATGCGGATAATCTTCTGTTCGTCATCGATGGATTCAATCAGCTCATCGGCAGCAGGAACCAGCAATTCCCGACCTTCGTAGTCGATGCTGAACAGAACGTTAGCTGTCTGATCATCAATATCGGTAATCGGTCCTAAGGTGCCTAAAGTCACATCTTCAACCACATAGCCGATCAGTCCGGCTTCCTCTTCTTCGGCCGATTCGTATTCTTCGGCTTCTTTTTTGGTGAAGCATCGGCGGTCG
Organism: Bacteroidales bacterium; assembly: GCA_017632695.1. Classification (GTDB taxonomy): domain Bacteria; phylum Bacteroidota; class Bacteroidia; order Bacteroidales; family UBA3663; genus Liminaster. The sequence goes on along the minus strand of JAGBQS010000142.1, from coordinate 10,042 downwards.
AAGAAAAGCTTCTGTCCGCAGAACTCGCCGGCTTTCTCAATCGTGTCCACATCCTCAAGATTCAGCAGCATGGAAGCATTGCCCTTCCATCGGTAGCTCTCAATGAAGAACGGGACAAATATGCCGTCCATCTCGCATACCAGATAAGGGCATTTCCTGACTGCGTCGAACACGTCATTGACGACCGAAACGTTCATTTCGCCCTTCAGTCCGTGAACCTTCTGGATAGTTCCTATTTCTATAAGTTGTTCCTGTCTGATCATTTTGCCAGTTTTGTAGTTTACATACGCATCCGAAGCCGATACATGTGTCAGTCGTTAACGCGTGTGATTTTTGCGCCCAAAGCGTTCAGTCGTCCGTCGATGTCCTCATAGCCTCGGTCAATCTGTCCGATATTGTCGATTTCGCTGGTTCCTTCGGCACTCATGGCCGCAATCAGCAAGGCAATGCCTGCACGAATATCGGGAGAAGTCAGTTTGGCCCGCTTGAGTTTGTACTGGTTGTCAAGACCGATTACGGTTGCTCGGTGAGGGTCGCAAAGAATGATCTGGGCGCCCATGTTTATGAGTTTGTCCACGAAGAAAAGACGGCTTTCGAACATCTTCTGATGAATGAGTACCGAGCCTTTTGCCTGTGTGGCGCATACCAGCAGCACGCTGATCAGGTCTGGAGTCAGACCCGGCCAGGGAGCATCGGAAATGGTCATGATCGATCCGTCGATAAACGATTCGATGGTGTAGTGTTCCTGAGCGGGAACGTGCAGGTCGTCACCTTCCTGTTCAACGATAATGCCCAGCCGCCGGAAAGCATCCGGAATGATGCCCAGGTCGGGAATCGAGACATCCTTAATGGTAATGTCGCTGCCGGTCATTGCTGCCATTCCTATGAAGCTTCCCACCTCAATCATGTCCGGCAGGAGCTTGTGGTCGGTACCGTTCAGTTCGGCAACGCCTTCAATCCGGAGCAGGTTGGAGCCTATGCCTTCAATCCTGGCACCCATGCGGACCAGCATTCTGCACAGCTGCTGGATGTACGGTTCGCAGGCTGCATTATAGATGGTAGTTTCGCCTTTTGCCAAGACCGCAGCCATCACAATGTTGGCGGTACCTGTTACCGAAGCCTCATCGAGCAGCATGTAGCAGCCGTGCAGACCGTCGGCAGGAGCGACGGCCTCGTAGATATGCCGGTCTCCATCGTAGGTAAACGAAGCACCCAATCTTTGCAGTCCTATGAAATGTGTATCCAGACGCCGGCGTCCGATCTTGTCGCCGCCAGGTTGGGGAAGCTGGGCGTGTCCGAAGCGGGTAATGAGCGGACCGAGCATCATAACCGATCCCCGGAGACTGGTCGACTTCCGTTGGAACTCGGCGCTCAGCATATATTCTTCGTCCAGCTTGTCGGCCCTGAAAGAGAAGGTTCCCTTTTTCGGATGACCTACTTCGACTCCCATGGAACGCATGAGGTCGATGAGGTTGATGACATCCAGAATTTCCGGAACGTTGCTGATGGTAACGGTTTTACGGGTCAGCAGGGTAGCGCTGATAACTTCCAGCGCTTCGTTCTTGGCTCCCTGTGGTGTAATGGAACCATTCAGTTTGCGTCCGCCTTCGATGATAAAACTTGGCATGTTGGTCGGATTGAATTATAAGAAAAACAGCATTTTGACTTCCGAGGTGGATTACTCCTCTTTGCTCAGATCCAGTTTGTAGTCGTCGCGTCCCTTGGGCACCCATTGCTTCTCCAACGGCTTATAGGTAGCTTGGGCGAAGGCTTCCCGATTGCGGAAGGTATCAATTGCTGCATACAGTGCATTCCGGAGTGCTGTTTCATCGGCAGCATTCTTTCCTGCAATCGGATAGGAAATGCCGGTCAGCGGGTATGTCAGGATGAGCGGCAGACCGGAAACATAGCCATACGTCAGCGAAGGATCCAGACTCTTCAGCAGTTTATGACGGGCATCTTCTTCATCGAGGAACAATACGGCATCATAGTGTTGCAGGTTACCGGCTTCGATAAAGCCTGCAGCTTCGAACGGTCCGAATACGGTTACGCCTTCTTCCTGGAGTTCGTGTATCTTGTCGGCCAGCCTCATGTTGCCCGAAAGAACAACCATCCGGGGACGGATTTCGCTCAGGTCCTCGCGCAGCTGATTATAGATTTTCCGGATGTCGGACATCAGGGCTTCAACGGCAAAATCTTCGCCCAGTTCGGTCGACGATGTAACACTATGGAGCTTGATGGTACGCAGGCGTTCGCTCACTACCCAGTCGAAGTCGGAGGCATCTGAGCCTAAAGCCTGTCGGACAAAGTCGCTCATCGAGTGGCTGTCTGCATCGTTGTCCAGATTGCCTGGAGCCGAAACCAGCAGGTCGATGCTCTTTTTCTTGAAAGCATCGATAGCGGCATTGAGCGAACTGGCTTCAGCCTGAAGTGCAGCCTCAGTCTGCTGTCCCCATTCGATGGCAGGAGAGGGTTTGCATACATTCACCAGGTTGATGCGTCCGTCTTTGGCGTCAGCCGGATTCCGGATGATTTCCGGTTGAACGGGAGCTTCAAGTTCGAGCGTACGGACGGTGGTCTGGAAACAGTTGCTGTCGCTGAAGATGATTGGAGTGCAGATTTCCAGCATCTCTGGAGCAGAAAGGATTTTGGCTATCATTTCCAAACCGATTCCGTTGATGTCGCCATGCGTGAAGCCTACGCGGAGTATTCTCATATTATATAATAATGTACTAGGGGTTGGAGTATTCTTAATTTTCTGTCAGATTCAGTTTCGTGAGCCGGAATCAGTCGGCTGGCTGGTCCAGCGTGATTTCAACTTCGCTGATCATGTTGTCCGAAGGGAGTTTGAGGGTGTAAACCGATGCCTCCAAATTACGGATCAGTCGGCGTTTGCCGTCATTGGGCGCATAACAGAAGCCTTCGGCAAACACAACGCGCCTGTTCAGCTCGTCGAGTCGCATGTGGCACACAAACGGACCGGCCATCAGACCGTTTTCCATTCGCCACATACCGCGCAGTTCACCTACATATTTTCCTCCTACGTTCAGCGCCTTATATTCGGGCAGGATAATCCGTTTGTTGGTTGTCATGTAACTGTCTGAATTACCCTTAATATTGGCTTTCATAACTGAGTCGCGTACGGCAACAGCCCCTTCCAGACTGAAGATTTTGGCATCCGTGTAAGGAACACTATAGACAACCAGATGGCTTTGTTTGTCCATGTAATCGTCTGTTACCCAGAAGAAGGTGGAGTCGGCAGCTCCGCGTCCCGGCTTGCGGATGGCAAACGGAATCAGCATCGAGACATTCTGTAATTTCATGAGGCGATCCGCCTGTTGCAGGGCGTTGTCTTCCTCCAGTTTCTGCATGGCGCGTTTGATTTCAGCCTTCACGAAAACATTGCGCAAACCTTCCTGCAACTGCATGATATAATCGGCCAGAGTCTGGTCGTCGGGTCCGTACATCTTGACGATGACCTGATTGCGCGCATATTTGTCGCGTTCCATCGTAACGTGAGGATCGGAGCCGTTTTCGGGGTTTACATCAATCATAACGATGTTCCCCAGCGTGCGGATATTGCGCTTGAAGTGCTCCGGAAGTATAAAGCTGACGTAGAAGTATTCGTCGCCGTTCGGTGTGCATTCCATCGGGTACTCAAAGATGGCATGCAGCGAATCATTCAGGGGAGTTTCCTTGAGTGTCTCAGGCATAACAATGTACAGATCGTAGGGAGCTCCGGTTGCTTCGGGCATAAACGACTTGGATGCCTCTTGCGTGCAACTGCTCAGTAAGGCTAATGCGACAGTAAAAATCGAAATCAGATGTTTCATATTATATAATAAGGTATAGGTGTGCTATAAAAACGGATGATGCCGGACTTTTATTTTCCGGGAATGAATTTTTTTCTTTGTTAGAAAAAATGATTTTCCCCGTGGGAGAAAAATTATTCCCCCGTGGGAGAAAAATATTTTCCCAGTTAGAGAAATATTTTTTCTCAGTTACAGAATAAAAATATCTCAGTCAGGCCGGAAGAACGAGAAGTGAACGGCACCGTAGGTTCTCAGTTCTGAAAATTCCGGAATGGCCGAAAAATCCTGGTCTTTGCCGTGTTCGAGGATGAACAGTCCTCCGGGTTTCAGAAACCTGTTACCCAAAATCAGTTCGGGTATGTCGGCCAGTTGGGGAAGGGCGTATGGAGGGTCGGCAAAAATCAGGTCGTAAAGACCGTCCTCGGGGGCTACGGCAGCCTGCGACCTCAGGAATCGGAACACATCGCCACGCACAAGGTTCAGTTCGCGGCCGATGTGCAGTTCCTGAGCAACCTTCTGGATGAACTGCTGCTGTTGTCTTCCCATTTCAACACAGGTAACGCGTTCAGCTCCGCGGCTCAGCAATTCGAAGCTGATGCTGCCCGTTCCTCCAAAGAGGTCGAGTGCCAGAATGCCTTCCATGTCCATACGGTTCTGCAGGATATTGAACAGGCCTTCTTTGGCGATATCGGTGGTAGGTCGGGCCTGTAGGTTTCGGGGAGCCTCAAACCGACGGCCTCCGTATTGCCCGCTTATGATACGCATTGCTTGATGTAGTGACTCAAATTAGTCCGCAGTTCTTCGGACCCGTTTTGTAAATACAGTTTGTTGTCGATGACGTCCAGGTTGTACAGCGTCCACGCATTCATGATGTGGTATGTCTGGTTGTCGGTGCCGGCAGTCTCGAACCTGTTTGCCATCTGGAGGTGTCCTTTCCCGTAAATCAGAAGGTTCAGCGCCTTGTCCGAGGCTTCGGCAACCATACAGTCTTCGGCAACCTCAGGCCTGTTTGCCCATTGCAGTTGCAGAAGTGCCAGCGGATGCGTAAATGAGATCCCCGATAAATTGCGGAGCAGGAAACGGTACAGGTGACTGTCGATGCCGAAGGAAAAACGGATTCCGTTCGTTTCGTCGGTTACGGAGAGAACCGTTTCTTCGGATTCGGCTTCCGGAAGGCTCAGCTGATACATCCGGAGAGCTTCGTCTTCGCCTATGTCAGTGGGCGACAAGGCAAAGCGGGTAGTCTCGACCGAACAGAGTATCTCGGCATTCTCTTCGGTTATCCGTGTATCCCAGAGGGCATCTTCCAGGCGCTCCACAAAATCAGCGCCCGGCATGATCGGATGGAACACGCCGGCATAAGAAAATCCATCCGGTTGAAGCCGGATGGATATCTGTTTGACGTCATTGGTTGTCATGAAGATGCCTGGATTACTCCCAGTTACCGGCGTTGTTGTTAGCCTGAGTGGCATCGCCAACCTTCAAACCGGGATATTTCTCCATATCCTTGCGTTCCTGAATCTTGTTGGCCAACTCGCCTTCATCAAGACCCTGAAGATATACCTCGTAGGCAACACGGGCTTCGAAGAGGCTCATCTCGTAGCCGGAAGCGGTGGTTACGCTACCCAGCTCCAGTTCGAAGGTGTCATTAGGAGCGTATGGAACGTATTGGATGCTATCAATCCAAGCCCATACGTTACGGCTGATCAGCGCAGAGTCATTGTCGAGCACGTTCACCTTGATGGTATCGCGGCTGAATGTCTCCTTGCTCAATTCGAACTTGGCGATCTCCTTAGCATATTTTTTAGGATTGCAGAGGTATTCCCATGCATCTTTCTCCTTCAGACCGTTAGCCAGCTGCTCATCGGTAAGGGTACCGATCTTCTGGCAGATCTTCACACTGTCAGTCTTGGCAAAGGTAATCAGTTCAGCCCAAGTGCTGCAATACTTCTGATACAAATCGCGGTGTGCCTCCGGAAGGGTACGGATGTCTTTCAATCGCTGAATGACTACTTCGTCACGTTTGGCCACGTCGGCCTTAAACTGTACTGGGATCTGAATGCTCTCATAGCACATCCAGGCAAGCAACACTGCGGTTGCAGCGAGGATGACATTTAATACCATTTTCATGATTTTGCTGTTTGATTTATGTTATTTTTTGAATTTTCTGAGTGCAAATATACTTACTTTTTCGGAAAATGGTTATCTTTGTGCCGAAAAATTTCAAAAATATGTCGATATTTATCGATTTTGCACAAAAAATAGCGCAAAAACTGCCATTTATTGCCAATAAAGGACAACAGTCGGCCCTTTCGATGCTGTCTGAGTTTGTCCTGTCGGCCGATGGAACGGAACGGATCTTCGTGTTGCGCGGTTATGCCGGAACGGGCAAGACTTCCCTGATCGGAGCCTTGGTGAAAGTGATGGCCGAACTGAAGATGAAAACCTTCCTGATGGCTCCGACCGGTCGGGCGGCAAAGGTCTTCTCGATGATGTCCGATAAACCGGCCTATACTATTCATAAAAGTATTTACCGGCAGCAGAAGTTCAACGTCGAGATGGACGGCTTCCAGCTGCTCGAAAACCGGCAGCCCGGAACTTTGTTTATCTGCGATGAGGCCTCGATGATTTCCACCCTGAACGAAGGGTCTCCGTTCGGAACGGGCAACCTGCTCGACGATCTGATAGAGTTTGTGTACAGCGCCGACGGATGCCGCCTGCTGCTGGTGGGCGATGATGCGCAGTTGCCGCCTGTCGGACAAATGCGCAGTCCGGCTCTGGATATCGGCCAGCTGTCAGGTTACGGGCTGAAGGTTATTGAGGCCAGTCTGACCGAGGTTGCCCGACAGCAGCTTGACTCGGGTATTCTGTACAATGCCACCATGCTCAGGCGTCTGTTGGGCGAAGGACGGGTGGATGCGTTGCCCCGCATAGCTTATAAGCAGTTCGGAGACGTTCGGCGCATAGACAGTTACGAATTCCTGGAATGTCTGGAAACCTCTTACAACCGGGAAGGCCCCGACGGTACCATCATCATTACCCGATCCAATGCGAGGGCTAACAAGTTCAATGCCGGCGTGCGTAATCAGATTCTCGGTCGCGAGGAAGAACTCTCGCCCGGCGACCGTCTTCTGGTAGTCCGCAACAATTACTATTGGGGACGCGACTTCGACCAGCTTCCGTTTATTGCCAACGGAGATATCGTCGAGGTGCGTCGGGTACACAATCAGCGCGAAATGTACGGATTCAGGTTCGCCGATGTGGAGATAACCTTACCTGACTATGATATTGATCTGGAGGTTACCATGCTGCTCGATACGCTGATGGCCGAAGGTCCGAACCTGCCTCAGGAGAGGTTGCAGGAACTGTTTGCCAACATAGCACAGGATTATCCGGAAATCCGCAACCAGCGCGATTTGTATAAGGCAATCAAGGAGAACCCCTATTTCAATGCCTTGCAGGTAAAGTATGCCTATTGCGTAACCTGCCACAAGAGTCAGGGCGGACAGTGGAGCGACGTGTATCTGGACGTCGGCTACATCAATCCGGAACACCTCGGGATCGATTTCTACAGATGGATGTATACGGCATTTACGCGGGCAACCCAGACTCTTTACTTGGTTAATCCGAGTGACGAAATGCTTGAATAAAGCCGAAAATATGCTAAAAAACATATTTTTTGGCAAAAAAGTTTGGCTAATTGAAATATTTGGATTACTTTTGCGCACTGAAATGATTATTTTTAGGTGTGATTCAAAAGGTATTAAAACATAACATAAGATGAAAGTATTAAAATTTGGTGGTACGTCAGTTGGTTCTGTTCAGCGTATCAAGAATGTTGCAAGCCTGATTGTTGAAGATGGCAAGTCGAAGGTTGTTGTTCTGTCGGCTATGTCCGGTACTACCAATTCCTTGCTCGAAATTTCCGGTTACTATCGTCTTCAGAATGCCATCGGTGCCGCCGATGTCATTAACCGTATGGAAGCAAACTATGCCGAGATTATCAACGGCCTTTATTCTGCAGAAGCTTTCAAGCAGCAGGCCAGAGATGTGATCCGCGGCATTTTTGATTATATCCGTTCGTTTGCCAACCATCCTTTCACCATTTTCGAGGAGCGCTGCATCGTGGCTCAGGGCGAGCTGATGAGCACCAACCTCATGAATCTGTATCTGAAGGAGCAGGGCGTGAAGGTAGCTTTCCTCCCGGCTCTCGAATATATGCGTATCGATAAGAATGCCGAGCCCGACTTCAAGTACATCGAAGAGCACCTGAAGGAGCAGATGGCAGCCTATCCCGATCAGCTTATCTATGTGACCCAGGGCTTCATCTGCCGCAATGCCTATGGCGAGATTGACAACCTCCAGCGTGGCGGTTCGGACTACAGTGCCTCGATTATCGGTGCTGCCATCCGTGCGGAGGAAATCCAGATCTGGACCGATATCGACGGTATGCACAACAACGATCCCCGATTTGTTGAGGGTACCAAGCCGGTACGCAACCTGAACTTCGACGAAGCTGCCGAGCTTGCCTATTTCGGTGCCAAGATCCTGCATCCTACCTGTATTACACCGGCCCGCATGTACAACATTCCCGTACGGTTGCTGAATACGATGGATCCTTCGGCTCCCGGCACTATGATCAGCAACTCGACCGAGGAAGGCAAGATCAAGGCTATTGCCGCCAAGGACGGTATTACTTCCATCCGCATCAAGTCGAGCCGCATGCTTCTGGCTTATGGTTTCATGAGCCAGGTATTCGAGGTGTTCGATCGCTATAAGACATCTGTCGATCTGGTTACTACCAGCGAGGTCGGCGTGTCGCTGACCATCGACAATGCCAAGAAACTGGACGAGATTGTGACCGACCTGAAGAAGTTCGGTACCGTTCAGGTTGACACCGATATGGTGATTATTGCTGTTGTAGGCGATATGAAGTGGGATAATCTCGGCTTCGAGAGCAAGGTTATTGAGGCAATGTCCGATGTGCCGGTCCGTATGATTTCGTATGGCGGTTCGAACTATAATATCTCCATGCTGGTGAAGAAGGAAGACAAGATTAAGGCTTTGCAGAGTCTGAGCAAGCATCTTTTCTGAACCTTGCGAAATATTTGAATCTTTCCGACTCATTCTGTTTTTTTCATAAATTCCATTACAAAATGACATTCCCCGTAGAGAAGTTCAAGGAGATTCAGACGCCCTTTTACTATTACGACAAACAACTGCTGGAGCAGACACTCGAAACCATTAAAGCGGAAGCCGGTAAATATCCGGGCTTTCGGGTTCATTATGCCGTGAAGGCCAACGTCGATCCCATTGTGCTCAATCTGATCAATCAGAGCGGTCTGGGATGTGATTGCGTCAGCGGCGGCGAGGTTGATGTCTGCCTGAAGGCCGGATTCCCTGCCTCGAAGATAGTTTTTGCCGGAGTAGGTAAGGCCGACTGGGAAATCAATCTGGCACTCGATTCGGGCATTGCATGCTTCAATGTCGAGTCGATTCCGGAGTTGGAGGTCATCAATCACTTGGCCGCAGCCAAAGACAAGACGGCTCGTGTTGCCATCCGAGTTAATCCGAATGTCGATCCTCATACACACAAGTACATCACAACCGGCTTGGAGGAAAACAAGTTCGGCATTCCTGTAGAGATGTTGCTCGAAGTGCTTGATCTGGCTCTGACCTTGCGGAATATCCGGATTATCGGTCTTCATTTCCATATCGGCAGCCAGTTGCTCGATCTGGAGCCGTTCTCGGTTCTCTGTGACCGCATCAACGATTTGCAGAATATGGTCGAGGCTCGCGGAATCCGTTTGGAAACCATCAATGTGGGCGGCGGTCTGGGGTGCGATTACGACGATCCGGATGCCAATCCGATTCCGGATTTTGCATCGTTCTTCAGTAACTATGCCAAACATCTGAAACTGCGTCCCGGACAGGAACTGCATTTTGAGCTGGGACGTTCGGTAGTATGCCAGTGCGGAAGCCTGATTACCCGTGCGCTGTATGTAAAGGAAGGACTGAAGAAGAAGTTCGTGATTCTGGATGCCGGTATGAGCGAACTGATCCGTCCTGCCTTGTATCAGGCGCATCATAAGATTCAGAATCTCTCGGCTGCGGCCGATTCCGCAACGGATGTTTACGATGTAGTCGGCCCGATCTGCGAAAGTTCGGATGTGTTCGGCGTCGATGAGAAGCTGCCTGTTACCCAGCGCGGCGATATCTTTGCCTTGCGC
>JAGBQS010000141.1 GCA_017632695.1 Bacteroidales bacterium | reverse complement strand
ACGTTCTTCGTCTCGGGTGTCGTACCGCTTTCCAGTCCGCCGAACACGCCGGCAATGCACATCGGCTCCTGAGCGTTGCAGATCATCAGGTCGCGCTCGTCCAGCTAGTGCTCGTTCCCGTCCAGGGTCACGAACTTCGTGCCGGTCGGGCAGGTCTTTACCACAATCTTGTGGCCCTTGATCTTGTCATAGTCGAAGGTATGCATCGGGACGCAGGTCTCGTGCAGAATGAAGTTGGTGATATCCACGATGTTGTTGATGGGTCGCAGACCGATGGACAGCAGGCGGGTTTTCAGCCATTCGGGCGACTCCTTGACGGTCACGCCCTCGATGGTGATACCCGAGTAGCGCGGGCAGGCTTCGGTGTTCTCCACCTGCAGCGTCACGGGCTCGATGGAGGCAGCCTTCTGCTGATCCTGTGCCAAAGCGGCATCAAAAGCCTCAACCGACGGCTTGGTCAGCTCATGCGGCAGGTCGTGGGCGCCCAGGTAGGCGTTCAGGTCGCGAGCCACGCCGTAATGGCTGGCTGCATCGATGCGGTTCGGGGTGATGTCCACCGCAATCTGATAGTCGCTCTCCACATGATAGTATTCGGCAGCAGGCATTCCAACAGGCGTTTCGGCAGGGAGCACGATGATGCCTGCGTGGTCGGTACCTACACCGATCTCGTCCTCGGCGCAGATCATGCCGTTCGAGGGCACGCCGCGCAGCTTGGCTTTCTTGATGGTAAATTCCTGGTCTCCGTCGTAGAGCACCGTACCCAGGGTAGCCACAATGACCTTCTGTCCGGCGGCAACGTTAGGAGCGCCGCAAACAATCTGGGCGATGACGTGCCCCTCGGCAGTAACCTCGCAGTTCTGTCCGTACACATCCTTTACCCACTGTGCCTCGCCGAGGTCCACGGTTGTGATGTGCATGTGGTCGGAATCCGGATGGGGTTCGCAGGTGAGTACCTGACCTACTACGAGTCCTTTCAGGCCTCCCTTGATGGTTTCAATTTCTTCGACGCCCTCTGTCTCGAGGCCGATGGAAGTCAAGGCTGCCGAAGTCTGCTCAGGAGTGAGGTCGAACTTCAGATAATCTTTCAGCCATTTGTAAGAAATATTCATATCCTTCGAGTTGATTAAAAAATATTCGTTTTGCGGTGGATTCTGCTCTGAAATATATATAATTTCCGCACAAACCCGCGCAAATTTACATATTAATTATGAAACGGCAAAGAATCGGCCCCGATTTTTAGGTTCCGATGCTGCATTTTAACCTATTTTGTCAAGTAGAGTGTAGAGTAGGAGCGGGTCTTTGTCGCGTTTTTCATCTTTTCCTGCCGTAAATTTGCTTTTCGCCGGAAATGTGTTTATATTTGCACCGTAAATCTGAAATCACTACTAAAAAACACAGAATCTATGTTAAACATCGAACAGTTTATGGCCAACCTGGAGCGACGTCATCCGGGAGAGCCTGAATACCTGCAGGCCGTACGCGAAGTGCTAATCAGTATCAAGGACGAGTACGACCGGCATCCCGAATTTGAGCGTGTATCCCTGCTGGAGCGGTTGGTCGAACCCGAACGCATTATCACGTTCCGTGTGCCGTGGGTCGACGATAAGGGTCACGTGCAGGTCAACATCGGCTACCGCGTGCAGTTCAATTCGGCCATCGGTCCCTATAAGGGCGGCTTGCGCTTCCACGCATCGGTCAACCTCTCGATCCTGAAGTTCCTGGGTTTCGAGCAGACCTTCAAGAATGCGCTTACCACGCTGCCGATGGGTGGCGGCAAGGGCGGCTCCGACTTCTCCATCCGCGGTAAGTCCGACGGTGAGATTATGCGTTTCTGCCAGTCGTTCATGCAGGAACTGTACCGTTACATCGGTCCCGAAATCGACATTCCTGCCGGCGATATCGGCGTCGGCGCCCGCGAAATCGGCTATCTCTTCGGCGAATATAAGAAGCTGACGCGCGACTTCAGCGGCGTACTGACCGGCAAGGCGCTCGAGTTCGGCGGCAGTCTGGTGCGTCCGGAGGCTACCGGATTCGGCGGTCTGTACTTCGTGAACGAGATGCTGCAGCACGCCGGCAAGAGCATCAAGGGCATGACGGTGGCCATTTCCGGCTTCGGCAATGTGGCGTGGGGCGCTGCCACCAAGGCCACGCAGTTAGGAGCCAAGGTGATTACTATTTCGGGCCCCGACGGATATGTTTACGATCCGGACGGTATATCGGGCGAGAAGATCGATTATATGCTCGAGCTTCGTGCCAGCGGTCAGGATATCGTGGCTCCATACGCCGAGCGTTATCCGTCGGCTGTGTTCCATGCCGGCAAGCGTCCGTGGGAATGCAAGTGCGACATTGCGCTGCCCTGTGCCACCCAGAACGAGCTGAACGGTGAGGATGCCGCCCAGCTTCTGGCCAACGGT
>JAGBQS010000140.1 GCA_017632695.1 Bacteroidales bacterium | reverse complement strand
GCGTGGCCTTCATCGATGTGCACAACATCTCGGCCGACAAGCTGGATGTGATCGGCCAGGAAGGCGCTAAGGCTTACTACAACCGCGACCATACCCACACCAGCCTGATTGGCGGACAACTGAATGCCCGCAGCGTACACGAGGGTATGCGCGCCCTCGGCTACTATGACATTTTGGTTTCTGAGTGTGACATTTTGACAAAATAAAAAGTTTGGCACGATATTTGCTACTCAAAGTGCGGCGTCCCATAGCGGACGTCGCACATCTTTTTACTATTCATTCATCTAAAAAAAAACATAACCGTTATGAAGATTCAACCACTTGCAGACCGCGTGCTCGTTAAGCCGGCACCTGCTGAAACCAAAACCGTTGGCGGCATCATCATCCCAGATACCGCAAAAGAGAAACCCCTGAAGGGTCAGATTGTTGCTGCCGGCAAAGGCACCAAGGACGAGGAAATGGTCCTGAAGGAAGGCGACGAGGTTCTGTACGGCAAATACAGCGGACAGGAAATCGAAGTCGAGGGCGAGAAGTACCTGATTATGCGCCAGTCGGACGTATTGGCCATTCTGGGTTAATTACTATTCAGAGGATAATTCATTAAACAATATATTACTATGGCTAAGATTATTAAATTCAATACAGAATCACGCGACCTGCTGAAGAGCGGCGTGGATCAGTTGGCTAATGCCGTTAAGGTAACGCTGGGTCCTAAGGGCCGCAACGTTATTGTTGACAAGAAGTTCGGTGCTCCCCACATCACCAAGGACGGTGTTACCGTTGCCAAGGAGATTGAGCTCGAGGATCCGTTCGAGAACATGGGCGCACAGCTCATCAAGGAGGTTGCCAGCAAGACTGGCGATGCTGCCGGCGACGGTACCACTACCGCTACCGTTCTGGCTCAGTCAATCATCGGCGTCGGCCTGAAGAACGTTACCGCAGGTGCCAATCCTATGGACCTGAAGCGCGGTATCGACAAGGCTGTGGCCAAGGTTGTTGAGAGCATCAAGAGCCAGAGCGTTGAAATCGGCGACGACTATTCGAAGATTGAGAACGTTGCCCGTATTTCGGCCAACAACGACGAGCAGATCGGCGAGCTGATTGCCAACGCCATGAAGACCGTCAAGAAGGAAGGCGTTATTACCGTTGAGGAAGCCAAGGGCACCGATACGACCGTGGATGTTGTTGAAGGTATGCAGTTCGACCGCGGCTACATCTCTCCATACTTCATGAACAATGCCGAGAAGATGTCCTGCGTGATGGATCAGCCTGCCATCCTGATTTAAGACAAGAAGATCTCGAACCTGCAGGATCTGCTGCCTGTTCTGGAGCCTATCGCAAAGCAGGGCCGCTCGCTGCTCATCATTGCCGAGGATGTTGAAAGCCAGGCTTTGGCTACCCTGGTGCTGAACTCTATGCGCGGCAGCCTGAAGATCTGCGCCGTTAAGGCTCCGGGCTTCGGCGACCGTCGCAAGGAAATGCTGCAGGATATTGCCGTGCTGACCGGCGGTGTTGTCATCAGCGAGGAGGTAGGTTTGAAACTGGAGAACGCTACTCCTGAGATGCTGGGTCAGGCCGACAAGGTGATTGTCGACAAGGAGAAGACCACCATCGTGGACGGTGCCGGCGACAAGGATGCCATCCAGCAGCGTGTGGCTACCATCAAGGCTCAGATCGAGAAGACCACTTCGGACTACGATCGCGAGAAGCTGCAGGAGCGTCTGGCCAAGTTGGCAGGCGGTGTTGCCGTTCTGCACGTAGGTGCTGCCAGCGAGGTTGAAATGAAGGAGAAGAAGGATCGCGTTGACGATGCTCTGTGCGCTACCCGCGCAGCTATGGAGGAAGGTATCGTTCCAGGCGGCGGTGTTGCCTACATCCGTGCAACTGCAGCTCTGGAGGACCTGAAGGGTGCCAACGACGATGAGCAGCTCGGTATCGACATCGTTAAGCGTGCCATCGAGGAGCCTATGCGTCAGATTGTTGCCAACGCCGGCAAGGAAGGCGCCGTGATTGTCCAGAAGGTGAAGGAAGGCAAGGGCGACTTCGGTTACAATGCCCGCACCGACAGCTACGAGAACTTCCTGCAGGCAGGCGTCATCGACCCGGCCAAGGTGGCTCGTGTAGCGCTGGAGAATGCTGCCAGCATTGCCGGTATGTTCCTGACTACCGAGTGCGTGATTGCCGACAAACCGGCTCCTGAACCCGCTATGCCCGCAGGCGGCGCAGGCGGTATGGGCGGCATGATGTAATAGCAACCTGCCAATCGGCACAAGCGGCTTGCTACTAATCCGATATTTATCACTTTTTACATCAAAAATTTGGCGGTATAAGATAAATTTCGTATCTTTGCCGCCAAATTCAGTTTTTATGATTAACAGATTATTAATACGTATAAAGACAGTTCAGCTGGTATATGCCTTCATGCAGGGCTCCATCGACAAACTGAACAGCAATGAGCAGATGGCCCAGTCGCTGGAGTCGAGCTACCAGTTGTATAATTACTTGCTCGGGTTGGTTGTGAAACTGACGGAATACCGGCAAACCCAATTGGAAGCAGCACGCAAAAAGTTTATGCCGACGCAGGAAGAGCGTTTCCCGAATGTCCGCTTTGCGGAGAACCGCGTTGCCAGGTGCATCGCCGAAAAAAGCGAAGTTCTGGATTATTGCGAAAAGCATAGCCTGCTGAGCGATTTCGATACGGAAATGTACCGCGGCCTGCTCGAGGAGATCGAGAAACTGCCAGGCTACAAAAAGTTCATGACACAGCGCGAGCAGCCGACTCTGGACGACGAGAAGGAGCTTTGGAAAGATATTTTTGCCGAAGTGATTTCGCGTAACGCCCTGCTGGATGCTACCCTCGAAAGCCGCAACATCTATTGGAACGACGATCTGGCTACCGTCATGCAGTTTGTGGTAAAAGCCATCAACAAGCTCGACCCCGAAAAGGACCAGATGAGCGTAGCTCCCATGTTCGACAGGAACGACGACAGCAAGTTTGCCCGCGACCTTTACAACTACGCGTTGGAAGATGCCCACGAGAATCTGCTCCTCATCGACAAAAATGCCGATAACTGGCAGGTGGACCGTATGGCTCTGATGGATAAGGTGATTATGGTTTGTGCCTTGGCCGAGATCAAGCACTTCCCGGAAATTGCCGTCCGCATCTCCATGAACGAGTATATCGAACTGGCCAAGCACTATTGTGCCCCGGACAGCGCCCGCTTCGTGAACGGCATCCTCGACAAGATCATCAAGCAGTGGAAGAAGGATGGCGTGATCTTCAAGGCGTGATTTCAGGGAATAAAGAGTAAAGAGTAAAGGGTAATGTAGTTTGAACCGGTATGCCCCTTCCCTATACAGACTGAAACTCGCAGCAAAATATACGCAGCCAAAACAAACGTCCGTTAACTCCACAGGCTGAAGGCCTGTTAACTCCCGATAACTCCCGATAACTCCCACAAAATAAAGAACATTTAAATTTTAAGAAAATGATATTCAACACCCTTTTCCTCCAGGAAACTGCTCAGGAGGCTACCCAGGAAGCACCAGCTATGGGTATGAACTGGCTTTTTATCATCGGCATCATCGCCGTGTTCTATTTCTTCATGATCCGTCCGCAGCGTCAGCAGCAGAAGAAGGTCGAGGAAGAACGCAACAACATGAAGGTTGGCGACAACGTCATCACCAACGGCGGTATGTACGGCAAGATTGAAAGCATCAACACAACAACCGACAAGAAAGGCAAAAGCGTGGTCGAGAGCTTTGTCATCAAACTGAAGCCGGACTATCAGACCCGCATTCAGATCAGCAAGGAGTGCGTCTTCAAGGATCTGAACGACATGACCCTTTCGCAGCAGAAATAATACGGGCTGTCAGCGCCCCTTATTAGCGTATAAGCAATATGTGGCTACCCCGAGAAATAAAGAAATTCGTCAGCACCTTACCTACCATCAGTAGGCGGGATGTGCTGACGTTTTCCGTTTTTCTGCTGGTATCGGCTTTCTTCTGGCTGGCTCAAAGCGCCTACGAACAAAGCGACTCGACCTTTGAGGTCGCCTTGCACATCGAGAATCAGCCCGCCGGAGCCGTATTTACGACCCACGTCCCCAAATCGCTGAAAGTAACTCTTTACGACAACAACATCCATCTGCTGGCCTATGGAAAGAATAACCGGTTACAATCGCTGACCGTCGACTTCGACCGATACGCTGACATCGCCGGAAACTTCCGTATCTCAGGCGCCGAACTGCAGTCACTGTTGTTGAACGAACTCTCGTCGACCACACAGATTACTGCGATTTCTCCGGCTCTGATTGATGCGAGATATGCCCTCACCGAAGGCAAGAAAGTACCGGTGGTACTCAATGCAGACATCAGCACACGCGGCAATTTCCGGGATTTTGAACCCATCCTTTCCACAGACTCGGTCCTGGTGCACGCTCCCGGTTACATTCTGGATACGCTACAGTTCGTACAGACCGAACTGCTTTCCGGTTCGGACCTGACGGATTCGGTTCAGACCCGTGTAGCCATTCAGCTGGGAATGGGAGTCAAAGTCTCTCCCGATTCCATCGATGTGACGATTCCGGTCATTCAGTATGTGGAAAAAATTTTCCCGGAAACAGACATCACAGCGTCGGGCGTTCCTTCGGGCAAGAGGCTGGTACTGTTCCCACGAAAGGCTCAGGTGCGTTGTCTGGTTAACTTCACCCGTTACAACCGGATATCGGCCGATGACATCCGTCTGTCCGTTTCGTTCGACAGCCTGAGGAAACATCCGGAACTGGAGAGTCTGCCGGTCAATCTTTCGACAGATCTTGACGAAACGGATGTGTACGGAATCCGTTTCGAGCCGAAGACGGTTGAATTTTCCATCGAAGAGTAACCCTGCTGCAAGCAGGATTCCAAGAACAATCTTTAACCAAGAGCATCCTTATTCAGCAAAAAACTGAAAATCTTTCACCTCAGCTATGATCATTGTACTTACAGGAGGCATCGGAAGCGGCAAATCGGTAGTAAGCCGGTTGTTACGGGTAATGGGGTACCCGGTCTACGACTGTGACAGCCGCGCAAAGACGCTGATGAACACCGATCCGCAACTGCGTTCCAGACTGACCGAGCTGTTGGGCGAAGATACCTATCAGACTGCCGACGGACAGTTGAACCGTTCCTTCGTGGCAGCACAGATTTTCGGTAATCCGGAACTGCTGTTAAAAATCAATGCCATAGTACATCCTGCCGTTGCGGCCGACATTGAAAAGGAAGCCTCCCGTTCCCCTCTCCTGTTTGTGGAAACCGCCATCTATTACGAATCGGGCTTTAGCGGCCTGATTCCGGCCGACCGGGTCTGGTGCATTGCCGCACCTTTGGAACTGCGCATCAGAAGAGCGATGCAGCGGGACCGCTCCGACGAGGCATCCGTCAGAGCGCGCATCGGCAGCCAGATGAATCAGGAAGACAAAATACAAAAAGCGGATGCTACCGTTTGGAACGATAGCACCCACTCTGTTATTGAGCAAGTCAACGCGCTTTTGGAACAGTTGCGTTAAGGTTTAGCTTACAAACTTAATACCGTGTAAAACACCTAAAGACTCACGCCGGAATTCGCTTAAAATTCATCTTCTCCGATTATTCCGTATTTCCGCTGCCAATCCAGGTAGTACTGCGGCTTATCGGTCATCAGCTGCTGGTTTTCGTCGATAAACAGCTGCGTGGTGGTAGCCCGGCAGCACAGCGCTCCGTCGCTTTCGCGCCGCATCTCGTAGTTATAATCCAGACGGGCACCCGGATGATAAACGTAGCGGGTACGGATTACCACATAGTCGTTGAGCGAGAGGGGGCCGTAATACTTGACGTGGACATCTACAATCGGCGCATAGATACCGGAAGCCGTAATGTCGGCATAACCGATACCCGGGTAATGCAGGCCGAACGATTCGCGTCCGTCCTCCATATACTTTATATACGACCCATGCCAAGCCCGGCGCATCGAATCGATTTCGCTGAACTTGACACGTATCTTGGTAACATCTTCCAGAATTACTTTCTGTTCGGCTTTCATATTGTCTGGAGAAGGCTTACTTAGCTACAAAAACCGCATCCGGCACATTGCCGTTGACCTTGAAGTTCGAGAATTCATACTCCGTATAGTTCTCGCCCTTTTCGTTCATCCGAACCGTTTTGAGCTCGGACTTTTTGGTATTGACGGTGACCACAAACGAAGTAAACATCATCTTACGCTTCTGCTTGGCATCCGTAACGATCGGAGTAACGGTAATGACTACCAGGTCGCCGTTCCTTTCCATATCGACATCGGCAATATCCGAAAGATCGACTTCGCTTTCCTGTCCGGCGCTGAAGTTCTGCAGCAAGGTCTTCAGGGCTTCCAGCTGACTGTTGCCGTTTCCGCTCATTGTCTGCTTTTTGCCATCCTTAACCATAGTGAATGTCTGCCCGTCCATCAGCAGCAAATCGGCACCTTCGTTGAATGACATTGTCATCTTTGAGGGCTTCTTGAAATAGAATTTTCCCTTGGATGTAACATCCTTCGTGACCATCGTGTTATGTTTGGTCATCACCACGTCGGCCTCCAGTGTTTCCATATTCTTGAAACGCTCCTGGGCCTTCTGCATGATGTCGGCATCCTGAGCCTGAACCGAGGTCAGACCCGAGGACAACGGAGAGGCGGCAAGCACCAGTCCGAACAAAACTGTCAGAATCTTTTTCATCTTTTTTCAGGATTAAGTATAAAGACCGCCGTTGATGCTGATTACATTGCCGGTAATATATCCTGCCTCAGGCGAAGCCAGGAAACCTGCCAGAGCAGCCACTTCCTCGGGCTGTCCGAAACGGTTGGCAGGAATGGTCTTTTTCAGTTCCTTCTCGTCCAGACCCTCAACCATATCGGTCTTGATGAAGCCTGGGGCAACGGCATTGACGGTAATATTCTTGCGGGCCACCTCCTTGGCAAGCGCCTTGGTGGCTGCAACCAGACCGCCCTTAGCTGCCGAATAATTGGTCTGTCCCTGCATACCCATAATTCCCGACACACTTGCCATATTGATGATTCGGCCGAACTTATGGAACTGCATCTGCGAAATCAGCGGAGCCGTAACATTGAAGAATCCGTTCAGGGTGGTGTTGATAACCGAGAACCAGTCTTCCTCCGGCATCAGCGCCATCAGGTTATCCCTGCGGATACCGGCATTGTTCACCACCACTTCGATATAC
Organism: Bacteroidales bacterium; assembly: GCA_017632695.1. Lineage (GTDB taxonomy): Bacteria > Bacteroidota > Bacteroidia > Bacteroidales > UBA3663 > Liminaster. The sequence continues at coordinate 7,184 of JAGBQS010000140.1, read as the reverse complement.
TCATCCTGATCGGCATGAGCTGCCTGCCATCCCTCGATGGCGGTTTTTACCTGTTCAGCATTGCCGACATCGAACTTCAGCATCTCGCCGTCCGAACCGGCTTCGCGAACCAAAGCCAGCGTTTCCTCGGCTGCCGTAGTGTTGTTTACATAATTGATGATGATACGATAGCCCATCTGAGCCAGTTTAACGCTTACTGCGCGGCCGATACCGCGGCTACCGCCTGTAACCAAAGCATATTTCATAACTTGATTTCTTTTTTTCGTTTACACTTCTGTTATTATGACTTTCCGGGTTTGTTATTATAACCTCCCCGGTTTATTATTATGACTTTCCCGGACGTGAAAGGTTTAATATTCTGTTTTATTCCGTCTGCGTAATCTTCCAGGCTTCTTCCTTTCCGATGATTTCGGCTACGGTAAAGAGCGAGGTCATCGTCACACCCAGCAATCCGTGAAGGGTCAGGCTCTGACCTGTCAGCAACAGATTCGGAATAGGTGTCTTGGCTGAGAGCAGCGTCATCATCGGATTGTGATAATCCTTCCGCACACCATACGATGATCCGTTAGGCGTGAGCGTATAATCGCGGTAGGTCAGCGGCGTTGAGCTGAACCGGGCCTCGACCATATTCCGCAGACCCGGAATAAAACGCTCCGACAGCGCGATGCACTCGTCGGCCAGACGTTCCTTGAAAGCCTTGTATTCCTCGCCTCTGTGACCCACCCGGGTCTGCTCCCACTGCTGGATCTTCTCCCACGGAAGCGGGGTCAGGATATCCAGGATGCGGGCATCCGGATCGTTGGTCACAAAACCGTTCTGCAGTTCGGCCGTTTCCGGTACGCGGCAGGATATCAGCAATCCGCTTACGGGGCCGTCCTGCTTGAAGTAGTCCCAGACATTCGGCTTGACGTAGATATACTGGTTCCAGTTGAAATACTTGAGCTGACCGGGTTTCAGTACCAGCGATACCGTGTACATGCCGTAGGTATTCTCCAACCGGTGGATCCGGTTGCGGTAAACCTTCTTCAGTTTCGTACTTTCCTTCACCAGATCGCACGTCACTGCCGGATGAGCGTTGCTGATAAAGAGATCCGCCTCGTAGGTTTCGCCGTTACTGCAGCGGGCTGCCACCAGGTTCCCGTCTTTTTCAATCAGTTCCTCCACCTCGGCATTGCAAATCAGTTCGCCGCCGAAGGCACGGATACTGTCGAGCAGTTTATAGACAATCAGATTGCCGTCGCCCTTCAACCGGTAACTGCCCTGAACGAAACTGTTGTTGGCCTGTGCGAAGTTATAAAGCGGCAACGTTTCCTTGGCCAGCTCCATCTTCAGCGATGAACCGGAAAGCACATTGATAAGCAGTTCGTCGCTGAATGTTTCGTGCAGGAAGTCGTAGGTACTGGCACCGAACAAAGAAGTGGTAAAGAAGTCGGTCACATCACGGGGCATAATGGCATCGAACAGATGTCCGCCCACTTCCTTCATCGTGGCAGCATACTTCTCCAGACCGGCACGCTGCGTCGGGAAATCCTTGACCAGCGTGTCAATAAACGCCTCGTGTCCCTCCGCATACCTGAAAGTACGGTCGCCGATGGTCACCCGGTCGAATCCGGACGGATCCAGATGCACCCAGGGCAGATCCATCAGTCCCATATACTTGAACGAGGAGTACAGACAGTCGCCTACTCCCAGACCGCCTACGTAATGCATGCCGGTATCGAGATTCTCGCCGTGACGGCGATAGCTCTGCATGCATCCGCCTGGCTGCGCCTGACGTTCCAGAATCAGAACCTTATAGCCCCGCTTAGAAAGAATGTAGCCGCACTGCAGACCTCCCAAGCCGGAACCGATGATGATAATATCGTATTTACTCATGTCAGAAACTCGTTTTCAACAGACTTGTCTGTTTGTAATGATAAGCTTATCTCTTGCCACCCTGCTTCGGAGTCATCTTGCGGAACAGGAACGGCTGGACCACATAGCTCAGCACTACGGCACTCACCATACCTACCAGGGTGGCAAAACCGATACTCTGAATGGCCGGATGTTCGGCAAACACCATCGAAGAGACAGTCACGATCAGCACCACTGCCGAGAAGAGGACAGCCGTCTTATGATACGAAAGCAACAGGACATCCTCCTTGCTTCCTAACAGACCGTTCATCACAAAGATCGAATAATCGACACCGATACCGAAGATAAACGTCGAGATGATGATGTTAACCAGATTGAACTGCTTGTCGAAGATCACCATTGCTCCCAGCACCAGCAGCCAGCTGACCAGAATGGGCAGGAAGCCCAGAACCGTGTATTTCCAGTTGAAGCGGAAAGAGAACAGCAGCACCAGGAAGACGAAGCCCATGCTGACCCATTGCAAGACGTTGAAGTCGGCATTCAGCTGGCGCAACGTATCGGTTGTATAATAATAGGTATCCAGGACCATCATATTCGGGCGCGGCGCAATGGTAGCACAGATCTTATGGTAATCGGAGGCATCGCTTCGGATGCTGTCCATCTCGCAGATAACCGAAGTGAAGCACAGGAAATCGCCGCCGTGGCTCTGCTCCATCAGCGTGGACTGGAAGCCGGCAGGAATGATACCTGCCTCATAGAGAGCCTCCGGCTCGTAATCGGCGGTAGCGGCTTCGAAGAACGGATTGAAAGCCTCCGGACGAAGATCAGCCTTCCGGGCAGTCAGCTTAATCAGGTTGCGTACCTGATCCAGACGCTCCGGATTCCAATAGGCATGCCAGGCATCGATACGCGCCTGCTGTACGCTTTGCGGAACGAACAGGGCATCGGTATTGGTGTAACTCTTCACGATACCCGCTGTCTTCAGCGAATCGAGCACATCGGTCATCGCCGAGAAATGCTCCAGGGCTTCCTCCATCGTGCTGCCCGATGCCGCAAAATACTGCTGTTTGTTACCGTTGCGCGTCTTGGCCTGATAGAGTGTTTCCGAATAGGTCACGTTGTCCGACAGATAACCCAGATTGCGCATGTCGTCATCAAAACTGGTACCCCTCCAGCAGTAAGCGCCGATGCAGACAACCACAATCAGACCGATCAGGGTAAGCAGCCATCGCTGGCGGTCGAACGGATAGACGTTAATCTTATCGATGATGGCAAAAGCCCTGCGGTTTCTCTTGTTCTTCTGCGGATTGAAGAACTGCGGAAGGAAAATCAGGCTGAACAGGGTCGTTCCCACAATGGCAAACGAAGCGAACATACCGAAATCCTGCAGCAGCTCGGTGTTGATGAAGAAGAGGCCGACAAACGAACCGATGGTTGTCAGACAACCCAGCAGCACAGGAGTTGCCTCGTCCTTCAGGACCTGAACCGGATCGCCCACATATTTGTAGTGAGTAATGACATGCAGCACATAGCTCAGGGCCACACCCAGCACAATGGCGCCGATACCCAGCGCCAGCAGCGAGAACTGTCCCTTGATGAAATACATCATGGCCAGACCGAACGCGGCACCGAAGGCAACCGGCAGAACCAGCAGCGGAATGGTGTTCCAGTTCCGGAAGCAGAAGAAAATAAACAGCAGGACGACAATCAGCGATCCGATTACCGTACTGCGGATATCGGCCTTCAGCTGCCAGCTGTTGTAGGCACCTCGGGCCGGCGAACCGTGATAGCAAACCTTGACGGCACTCTCTGTGGTTTCATGTTCGGCAATCATGTCGTTCAGAATGGAGAACAGCTTGGCACCGCCTCCCGTGTTGGTTGCCGTAAAGTGTGGAGTCAGGAAGACGATGCAGACCATCGAATCGGTAGTAAAGAAATGTCCGTCGACAATCTTATAGCTGCCACCCATACCGCTGCGCATATCCTGAATGTTCTGGAAAAGATTGGCTCGCATGCCCATCGGATCCATCTGAATCAGTTCCGGAAACATACTGCCGACAGGACTCATCAGGTCATCGCGGTTCTTGAGCATCTGTTTTTCGAAGTGCTCCTCAGTCAGCAGCGTGTCGAAACCGGCATACATCGAGGTATCGACATAAGCCGGCAGGTGGGCTATCATGAAATCGACACCGTCCAGCATCATGTCTTCGAACGATATCTGTCCGAAAATATCGTCAACCAGCGTGTCGCCCTTTGTCTCCCGTTCCGACAGCGTTGACTGGAAAGCCGACATGAAACTGTCGCAGACCCGGATCAGGCTGTCCGTCCGTTCCTCGGCCGGCATACCATCCAGCGCTTCGAACAGCAGGAAAGTCTTATCCTTGATTTTCAGGTCGGCAAAAGCCAGCTTGGTTGTACCGTCCTCATTCTTCGAGGAAGGCAGCAGTTTATTCAGGTCCTCCTCCAGATGAATGCGCGATGCAAAGAACCCGAAGAAGACAAACAGCGCTACCATCAGCGTCCAATACAAGACGCGATGAGCGCGCAGGAAAGCATATAATTTAAGAAATAATCCGGTCATTTTCAGATGCCTTACCGACTATACAACATCAATCCTTAATCACAAAGGTGCCCTTCAGTTCCATATACGACTGCCCGGCATCCCGAATCATGGCCACCACGTTATAGTTCTGTGTTCCCTCCAGTCGGGCCACACTCACCGAAACATCCACTTTCGGGCAAACGGAAGGCGAAGCCACAGCCGTCATCCGGCACTGCTTGATGGTATCGATCTGCAGATCCTCACCTACCAGCATTTCCGTGCATTCACGGATCATTTCGATGTTACAGACTCCGGGCGATACGGGCTTACCCGGAAAATGACCGCGATAGACATCACAGTCGGGTTTCAGTTCGCACAGGAAGATGGCCTCGTTGGCCGACAGCCGCTCCTCGTGCAGCACCGTAAAGAATTTATCTTTCAACAGCATATTATTCAACGAAAATTTTCATCTGTGTATCGGCCACCAGCACCTCGCCGCAACGGGTTTCACCCGTCATCAGCGTCACGCCGTTCACTTCGGCTCCCAAAGTAACGGTGGTAGTCAGCTCGTCGCCTACAGCAGGACGTACGTAGCAATGGAATTTCTTTACCTCGCCGATGTAGCCGATGGGCAGAGGTTCGCCCGCCAGCAGCGCCTTGTGTCCCTTGAAGGCACTGGCCGATTGGGCTATATGTTCAATAAGACCGGGTTCTGCCATACGGCCGTCCTCCTCCAGGAAGTAGTTCCGGTCGGTCACTGTCAGTCCGGTATGAGCCACATCGCCTTCTGCATCCAGAATCTTATCGACCATTACGATAGGATTGCGCTGCGGCATCAGTTTGAATAGTTCTTCACCTTGATAAAGCATAGACACGATAGAAAAGTACAAATGGACAACGCACAGTAAGAGTGTGCATTGTCCATCGATATTGTTCAACAGATTTAAGCCTGGTGGCTCTCAATGTAGTTGTAAAGATCGGCAAAGGTCTTTACGGTTGGGAGATCGGCAGCAGGAATCTTAACCTTGAAGGTGTGCTCGATAACAGCAACCAAATCTACCAGGCTGAGGCTATCCAGCTCCAATGTATCGTAAATAACGGCATCTGGAGTGATATCACTCTCTTCTACCTCAAACTCTTCAGCGAGCAATGGGTTTACCTTCGCGATGATTTCTTCTTTTGTCATAACTTATTAATTTTGATGAATGTTATTATTATTCTTTATAATCCTTGATAATCAAAGTTGAATTGGTACCTCCGAATCCGAAGGAATTACTCAGGAACATATCGAAATGTGCCTCCTGGGTCTTTGGAATGATGTTGATGCAGGCTGTTTCCTCATCCGGGTTCTCGAAGTTCAGGCTACCGGCAATGAAGTTGTTCTTCATCATCAGAATACTGTAGATTGCCTCACTCGAACCGGCCATCCACATCTCGTGACCCGTCTGACCCTTGGTTGAGGTAACCGGCACCTTATAGTCGCCGAACACATTTGCAATTGCCATCGCCTCACGTCCGTCACCGGCATGGGTGGAGGTAGCGTGTGCGTTCACGTAACCGATTTCATGAATATCCACACCTGCCTGCTTGATAGCCATCTCCAGCGAACGCTGAGGACCGGCTACATTCGGAGTCGAGATATGGTCGCCGTTACCGGAGAAGCCCCAGCCTACGATTTCGGCAATAGGCTTGGCACCACGTGCCAAAGCATGATCCAGACTCTCCAGAATCAGGGTTGCTGCACCACCGCCCGGAACCAGACCGTCGCGGTCGCGGTCAAACGGACGACTTGCCTTTGTCGGCTCATCCTCGCGGGTTGAGAATGCCTGAATTCCGTCAAACGAACCTACGCATTCCAGGTTTACTTCCTGAGCACCGCCGCAAACAATGCAGTCCTGCAGACCGTCCTTGATCAGCAGCCAGCCCAAACCGAGTGAATGGCTGCCCGATGCACAGGCTCCTGAAGTAGTCAGGTTGATGCCGCGCAGACGGAAAAGAGTTGCCAGGTTCATGGTCACGGTCGAGTTCATCGACTGGAAAATAGAACCGGAACCGCATGCAGAAGTATCTTTATATTCATAAATTTTCGATACAGCCTCGTAGGTAGCTTTGGCTACCGAGTCGTTGCCGAAAAGCAAGCCGACCTCGTGCTCGTCCAGATAAGCCTGATCAATACCGGCCTGCTGCAAAGCCTGCAGGGTCGACATATAGGCATACTGAGCCTCTTCGGGCATAAACTGACGCTGGTTACGTGGAATCAGTTTTTTAAGGTCAGGTTTTTCAACAAAAGATGTCAATGCAGAACGGAATCCAAGATCCTTACGTTCCTGATCGAACACAATACCAGATTTACCATTATATAAGGCATCCTTAACCGTTTCGAGGTCTGTTCCCAAGCAGGACCAGATGCCCATACCAGTTATAACTACTCTGTTACTCATATTTGATTAATTATACACTAATTACGCTGCAAAGGTAGTAAATATTTATCAAATACCCAAAAAATACGGCCGATTTTACGGCTAATTCGGAAAAATGCCACAAAAATCAGGAAAAAACGCACCGATTTAGTAAGTTTATCTGTCAAAATTTTGGAGATTCCAAAAACAAGCGCTATCTTTGCACACCCTAACAGAAATATTAGGATTAATATACCAAGGGGCTGACTGGCTTTGACAGCGGGATGGGCCTTTGTGTAAGCATGCAGTGAGACGTCACCTATCACTATAATCCACGATGGCGAACTATAATTGGCGAGACTAACTACGCTCTTGCTGCCTAATCGAAG
>JAGBQS010000139.1 GCA_017632695.1 Bacteroidales bacterium | reverse complement strand
TGATGGGATTCCTGATGAACTTCATCGTTGTGGTGACCGGAGCAATTGCTGCCGCCTTGCCGGGAGTTCAGAACGATCCATCGTCGCTGGCTGTCGATACGCTTTTCCACATTGACGGCGGAATGGCCATGATTGTACTGGCTGCTTCGATGCTTTCTTTCCTGTGAGGATCGCTGGCCAATGCCAAGGTGATGCAGCTGATGCACAACAGGGACGGTGAGCGACGGTTTACGCTGCGTGCCATCGTTTCGACCGTTGTGGGCGAAGGAGTAGATACACTCATCTTCTTCCCGATAGCCTTCTGCGGCGTTATTGCCGACGGCTATATGACATGGGGCGACCTCGGACGTATGATGCTATTTCAGTTGAGCCTGAAAACGCTGTACGAAGTCATTGTGCTGCCGATTACCTGGAAGGTGGTCCGGATTGTGAAGCAGCTGGAAGACGAAACGGAATAATATTATGGTAGGAATCGGAGATACACTGGTCAGCGAAGATGTGCTCAGGGAAGCATTCTGCTGTGACTTGGCGGCATGCAAGGGCGGCTGCTGCAACTCGGAAGGCGATAGCGGCGCACCGCTCGATGCCGACGAACTGGCCGTCATGGATGCGATGGTTGAACAGGTATGGGATCAGCTGACCCCACGGGCACAGCAGGTTCTGCGCGAACAGGGACCTTACTTCAAGGATAAGGCCGGCGATTGGGTGACATCGGTGGTTGAGGGTCACGATTGCGTGTTCTGTACGTACCCGAGCGACGAGGAATGCCTGACTGCCGGCGTTCCTTCCGGTTCCTGTCTGTGTGCCATCGAGAAGGCTTTCCGTGAGGGTCAGTTTACTACCCATCCGGCTTATCGCGATGGTAAGGAACCCTTTATGAAGCCCGTTTCGTGTCACCTGTATCCGGTCCGCCTGAAACAGTTGGGCGATTATCTGGCCCTGAATTATGACGAGCAGGTAAAGCTTTGCGGCTGCGCCATCAAAAAAGGCCGTAAGCTGAATGTAAAGGTCTATCAGTGTGTGAAGGATGCACTTGTCCGCCGTTTCGGCCAGAAGTGGTACGAGGAACTGGAACTTTGTGTGTCCGAAATGGAAAAAGCAGGGATGCTGTAAATACTTTTCCCCGTTAACGTAAATGCGAATTTGCTCAGTAAAAATTGCAAAAAACAGATGTTTTTTTGTTAAATTATGAGCAAATCGGAAAGTTTTTACCCAAAAAGTAAGGCAAAAGTGCAAAAAAGTACACTAAAAGTTGCAGAAATGCAAAAGAAATGATTATCTTTGTACGGAATTTTTGGGAAAATGAACGAGAATAACCTCTTCGGACCTCTGCTGGACGAATTACGTAAGCAGATAGCAATGCTTAAAAAGCGCTGCTTGGACGCAGAAGCCAGAGTGGCAGAATTGGAACAGCAGCACAACGATCAGCAGGAACGCATTGAGCGTTTGGAAGCCGAAAAACTCGCATTGACAGAAAATTACCAGAACCTGAAAGCCGGCGCAGCCAATGTTGCAACGGGTGAGGAGATCGAAGAACTCCGAAGCAGGTACCTCGCCATGATACGCGAGATTGATGAGTGTATTGAACGGCTGAACGGAAGGCCTCGGCCCCATTCCAAATAAGCCACCGTCCGGAGCTAAAGCTCCTTCATAATGTCGGATATAATAAAGATCAACATATCGGTAGGCGGCGTAAAGCATCCGCTCTTTGTAGCTCCGGAAGAAGAACCGATCTACAGGGAAGCGGCCCGTATGGTAAACGAGCGTCTTACAGCCTATCAGAAAAAGTATCGCGCAGCCAATCTGCCGCCTGAGTTCCTGATGACTTTTGCAGCGTTGGATATTGCCTCCCGATACGAGCGACTGTGTCGTACAACTGACATCGACCCGGTAAAGGATGCGCTTTATGGCATTACCCGGGAATTGGAAGAGTTTAACCAATCGCACTAACCTTTACTTCATCATCTCATACAATACTCGCGTGTCGCCCATGGCCCTAAGCAATGGACACACTATCTATATATATACTACAAGAATATGAACGTATTTATTATCGTAGCAGCACTCGCAGGTTTCATCGTAGGTGGAGCCGGAGTGCTTGTCGTATGGACTCAGGTCCTGAAGAAAACTTATAAGAACGCTTTGTCCGATGCCCACAAGGAAGGCGAGATGCTGAAGGAGAAGAAACTGCTGGAGGCAAAGGAGAAGATCAACCACATGCACAGCGAGCTGGACCGTCAGGCTAATCAGCGCAACCAGAAGATTCAGCAGAACGAGCAGAAGGTGCGTCAGATGCAGCAGCAGGCACAGCAGTTGCAGCAGTCGCTCGAAGACAAGATTGCCTCGAACGACCGTACCCGCGAGATGCTTCAGCGACAGTTGGAAATGGTTGAGCAGAAGAAGCAGGAGGCCGATTCACGTATTGAGGAAGGCCGTAAGATGCTTGAGCAGATTGCCGGCCTGAGTGCCGAAGAAGCCAAGACAAAACTGGTAGAAAGCCTGAAAGATGAGGCTCGGACGCAGGCCCAAAGCTACATCAACGAAATCATGGACGATGCCCGTCTGACAGCCAACAAGGAGGCGAAGTCGATTGTCATCAAGACAATTCAGCGCGTGGCCAGCGAGACGGCTGTGGAGAACGCCGTTACGGTATTCCACATTGACAGCGATGAGGTGAAAGGCCGCATCATCGGTCGCGAAGGACGTAACATCCGCGCTCTTGAGGCAGCCACCGGTGTGGAAATCATCGTCGATGATACACCGGAAGCCATCGTGCTTTCGTGCTTCGATCCTGTTCGCCGCGAAGTGGCCCGTCTGGCGTTGCACCAGCTGGTACTGGACGGTCGTATTCATCCTGCCCGTATTGAAGAGGTGGTTGCCAAGGTGCGCAAGCAGCTGGAGGAGGAAATCATCGAAACCGGCAAGCGTACAGCCATCGATATGGGCGTACACGGTCTGCATCCTGAACTGATCCGTCTGATCGGTAAGATGAAATACCGTTCGAGCTACGGACAGAACCTGTTGCAGCACGCCCGCGAAACGGCTAACCTGTGTGCCATCATGGCATCCGAACTGGGTCTGAACGTCAAGAAAGCGCGTCGCGCCGGATTGTTGCACGATATCGGCAAAGTGCCCGATGACGAACCGGAACTGCCACACGCAGCTTTGGGCGCCAAGCTGGCTGAGGAGTATCACGAGAAGCCGGATATTGTTAACGCCATTGCCGCTCACCACGATGAGTGCGAGAAGACATCCATCATTGCACCTATCGTGCAGATCTGCGATGCTATTTCGGGTGCACGTCCCGGAGCGCGCCGTGAAATCGTGGAGGCCTACATCAAGCGTCTGAACGATCTGGAGAATCTGGCTCAGTCCTATCCGGGCGTAGTGAAGACCTATGCCATTCAGGCAGGCCGCGAACTGCGCGTCATAGTGGGTGCGGACAAGATCAACGATGCCGAAGCCGAACAGCTTTCGAACGATATTGCACTCAAGATCCAGAAAGAAATGACCTATCCGGGTCAGGTGAAGATTACCGTCATCCGCGAGACCCGTGCCGTCAGCTACGCCAAATAAGTAGCCTGAGTGATTAACCTATCGGTAACTTGAGTATGAACAAATGTGATAACTGCAGGCAGAATAAACCGCAGATGGTGTACGACTACCTGGAAGACGCTCCCGAACTGGTCGACGAGTGTCCCTATGTGGAAGTACAGTTCAAGAATACCCGCAAGGGCTATTACCTGAACAAAGAGCATCTGGATCTGCATAAGGGCGATTGGGTGGCTGTAGAAGGTACGCCCGGCCACGATATAGGCGAGGTGACCCTGACGGGTTATCTGGTCCACCTGCAGATGAAGAAGGCAAACTTCCGCTTCGACAATCCGGATGCCATCAAGAAGGTGTTCCGTCTGGCGCGTCCGCAGGATATGGAACGCTACGAAGAGGCCAAAGCCAAGGAACAGGATACGATGATCCGCAGCCGCCAGATCTCGAAGGATCTGGGCCTGGAAATGAAAATCGGCGACGTAGAGTATCAGGGCGATGGTCAGAAAGCTATATTCTATTATATTGCCGATGGTCGCGTGGATTTCCGTCAGCTGATCAAGGTGTTGGCCGACACCTTCCATATCCGCATCGAGATGAAACAGATCGGTGCCCGGCAGGAAGCCGGACGAATAGGAGGCATCGGTCCTTGCGGAAGGGAACTGTGTTGCGCCAAGTGGCTCACCAAATTCCAGAGTGTAGGCACTACGGCTGCCAGGTTCCAGGACCTTTCGCTGAATCCGCAGAAGATGGCAGGACAATGTGCCAAGCTGAAGTGCTGCATGAACTTCGAGGTGGACTGCTATATGGAGGCTCAGAAGGATTTCCCTTCGAAGGACGTGGTGCTGCAGACCCGCGACAGCGACTATTATGTGTTCAAACAGGACACTCTGGCACGAACCATCACCTACAGTACCTCGAAGGACGGTCCGTACAACACCGTGACCATCAGTACGCGCAGGGCTTTCGATATCATTGAGATGAACAAGCGTGGACAGAAGCCTGAAAAACTTTCGCTCGACGGTAATAAAGAAGAAATCCCGCAATTCACCGATGGCGTCGGCGATGAGGAACTGACCCGTTTTGACCGCAGCAAGCGGAAAAAGAAATCGAAGAACCACCATAAAGGTCATAATAACAACGATCGTAAGAATGACAATGAGGAGAAGAGTCATACTGACAGTCCTGTCAATGCTGCTCCTGACGGCGTGCAGCAATAGCCGTATTGTTTACGATTATTCGGCCGATGTCGACCCGGAAGGGTGGGCGCCGGCCGATACCCTGTTTTATCCTATCCGGGTGGAAGAACAGCCGCAACCCGGTCATCCGATTGACAGGCAGCAGTTTTATATGTTCACGGTTACTGTCCGCTACGAACGGATGTATCCATGCCAGCCATTGCCGGTTCATTTGCTGCTGGACAACGGACAGACAGGACACAGGGTTACTTTCTCCTTGGCCGACGAGTCCGGTTTGCCCGACGGTAATCATTGGGCAACACTTTATACCAAACAATTTGACATTACGGGTTGGCCCGTCCGTCTGGACGAGGCTGGCGACTACGTATTGAAAATCTGGCCGGACAGCCTGTATGCCGGTATCACTTCGCTTACCGTTACTTTGAAAAACTGAAATCCCTTCTGCCAGTCGTTGGCATATCGTTGGGATATGGTAACGATACCGTCAGAATAACAGAAGTATCCAGAAGGTTTAATTTTATTTATCAATTGTTAATATTGTATTAAAAATTTTCCCGGTATTAAACTTTTTTGTTATCTTTGTGTCGAAAAATCGGAAAATTTAATAAGATTATAATTGCTATTCTATTATGGATTATTCAAAAATTACGTTATTGTCGGCAATCCTCCTGACAGCGTTCTGCCCGGTTTCGGCACAAAAGAACTGGACACTGCAGGAATGTATCAGTTATGCCAAGGACAATAACATACAGATCCAGCAGGCAGAACAGACTGCGCTCAGTTCGGAAGAGGACATCAGGACCAACAAGGCAGCTTTCTTCCCTTCGCTGACTTTCAACACTTCACACAACTGGTATTGGACGCAGACCAACGGCAGTACCATCACCACCGGAACCGGTGCCAACAGCCAGGTTCCGACGGCCACTAATCCAACCTACAACGGCAGCTATAACCTGAACATGAGCGTGACGCTCTACGATGGTTTGAGTAATGTGAACACACTGAAACAAAGCAAACTGGAGCACCAGAGCAAAGTGTATAATGCCGAGATAACCGCCAATAATGTTGAGGTACAAATCATACAGGCCTATTATCAGATTCTGTATGCGCACGAATCGGTGCTGACCGATGAGGAAATCCTGAAGGTTGCCGAACGTGAACTGGAACGTACCAAGGCAAAGTTGGAGGTAGGCAAGGGCAGCAAGCTTGATGTGGCCCAGATGGAAAGCCAGTATCAGCAGAATTATTATAATCTGGTGAATGCCCGGAATACGGAGGCCTCGAATATACTGACGCTCAAACAGCTGTTGCAGTTGGACAGCAGTGACGATTTCCAGATTGACTATCAGAGTTTCTCCGATGACGATGTGCTGGCTATGGCACCATCGGTTGAGGAGGCTCAGCAGCTGGCGCTTACCAACCTGCCTGACATGAAGGCTGCAGAACTGGAAGTACAGAGCGCTCAGCTGGCTGTAAAGATCGCCAAGGCTGCCTATCAGCCGACCTTATCGTTCAACGCTGGTGTTTCGACCAGTAACAACAACCGCAGTTCGGATACTTACGGCACCCAGCTGGGCGATAATATGAACGAATCGGTAGGTCTGAGTCTGAGTGTACCCATTTGGGACGGACGTCGTACGCGCAGTTCGGTCAACAAGGCCAAGATAGCCCGAACCACGGCTACGCTGAATCAGGCAGATACCCGCTTGCAGATCTGTAACACCATATCGAGCCTTCACCTTGATATCCTGTCGGCACAGGCCCGCTATGAAAGTGCTGTCAAGAGCGAGGCTTCGGCCAAAGAGAGCTTTGAGCTGATGGAAGAACGCTTCAACGTCGGTCTGGAAAGCGTCATCGACCTGCTGACGGAAAAGAATACCTATCTGCAGGCGCGGCAGGAGACTTTGCAAAGCAAGTTCACTTCGCTGCTGAACCTGCGTCTGATGGATTTTTATACTGGAATCGGTAACAATTAAAAAACGAATATATGAAACAGATTATCAACATGGCCCTTGCCCTTGGCTGCGGTGTTCTTTTGGTGAGTTGCGGTGGACGCAAGTACGGTGTTTCGTACGAAACGGAACAGGTGACACGAGGCGAGGTCTGTACAAGTGTGACTGCAACAGGCACCATCGAGCCGGTAACGAAAGTTGAAGTCGGTACTCAGGTGAGCGGTATCATCAGCCATATTTATGTGGATTACAATGACGAAGTGAAGAAAGGTCAGATTATTGCCGAACTGGACAAATCGACCCTGAACGCCCGTCTGGCTTCGGCACAGGCCCAGTTGGCTTCGGCCGAGAGCGATCTGCGCTACAAGAAGAAAAGCCTGGACCGCATGAAGGAACTGCATGACAAGCAGTATATCTCCGACGATGAATACGAGTCGGCAGTTCTTGCCTACGACCAGTCGAAGGCAACCTTCGAGGCTCAGCAGCTGTCGGTTGATGAGGCGAAGACCAATCTGGGCTATGCCACTATTACCAGCCCAATCGACGGCGTCATTCTGAGCCGCGAGGTGGAGGAAGGTCAGACTGTTGCCGCTTCGATGACTACGCCGACTCTTTTCATCATTGCCCAGGACCTGACCGACATGCGCGTGATTGCCGATGTCGATGAAGCCGATATCGGGAATGTAAAGGATGGTCAGCGCGTAACCTTTACCGTCGACGCTTTCCCGAACGATGTGTTTGAGGGTGTAGTGACCCAAGTGCGCCAGGAAGCAACCACCGAGAGTAATGTGGTTACATACGAGGTTGTGATTTCGGCTCCGAATCCGGATCTGAAACTGAAACCGGGTCTGACAGCCAGCGTGAATATCTTTACGCTTGAGCGTCGCAATGTGCTGACCGTAAGTGCCAAGGCCCTGCGTTTCATGCCCAAGGAAACTTTGCTCGATGAGGGAGATTCAATTGTTGACAGCCAGTCCAAAACAAAGCTCTGGGTAAAGGACGGACACGCCATCAAGGCCGTTTCGGTTGAGGTGGGCGCTACCAACGGCATTACGACAGAAATTCTTTCGGGTGTCGATGAAGGCTTTGTCTGCATCAACGAGGCTAAGGTGGATCAGGGCGAAGTTCAAAGTCCGTCAGGCAATACAAGCAATCCGTTCATGCCCGGCCCTCCAGGTTCCAAGAAGAAATAAAGAGCCCCGATAGTCTAAAAATATGCTATTGTTATGACAAATCAAGATAAAACAAACAAGAAGGTTGTCATCGAGCTTCAGAATGTACGTCGCGAATTCCAGGTAGGCGATGAAACGGTCAAGGCGCTTCGTGGTGTCAGTTTCAAGATCTATGAGGGAGAGTTTGTGACTATTCAGGGTACATCCGGTTCGGGCAAGTCAACCCTGCTGAACCAGTTGGGCTGCCTCGATACGCCTACTTCGGGCGAATATCTGCTGGATGGCGTGCCGGTCCGGATGATGTCGAAGAACCAGCGAGCCAAACTGCGTAACCGGAAGATCGGGTTCATTTTCCAGAACTACAACCTATTGGCAAAGACCACTGCCGTCGAGAATGTGGAACTGCCGCTTATGTACAACAAGAAAGTGAAAGCCAAGGAACGCCGGGAACGTGCCGTCAAGGCGCTGATTGAGGTGGGACTGGGCGATCGTCTGGAGCATAAGTCTAACCAGATGTCGGGCGGACAGATGCAGCGCGTGGCCATTGCCCGGGCTCTGGTGAACGATCCGACCATCCTGCTGGCCGATGAGGCTACGGGAAATCTGGATACGCGTACCTCGTTCGAGATGCTGGTGCTTTTCCAGAAGCTTTACCGGGAGGGCCATACGATTATCTTCGTGACCCATAATCCGGAGATTGCCCAGTATTCTTCGCGTAACATCTTCCTGCGCGACGGACAGATCAAGAGTGATACTTACAATGATAATATCTTGGATGCGGCAGCTGCTTTGGCAGCCTTGCCCAAACCACAGGATTAACCCTTAGACAATTGCAATTAAAATGAGTTTTATAGTTCTATTGGCAGTAATTGCCCTGGCGGTAATACTCTATGTGGTGGCAAGGACTACGCTGTTGGGTATGACGTTCCGTGTGGCTCTGAAAGCTATTGCCAGCAACAAGGGACGCTCGTTCCTTTCCATGCTGGGTATCATTATAGGTGTGGCTGCCGTGATTGTGATGATGGCTATCGGACAGGGTTCGAAGGAAAGCGTCCGCAAAAATATCTCGCAGATGGGAACCAACATCATCATGGTGCGTCCGGGAGCCGATATGCGAGGAGGTGTCCGTCAGGATCCGTCGTCAATGCAGACCCTGAAGATCGAAGACTACGAGGCTATCAGGAACAAAGCATCGTATATTATGTACACTTCTCCGGAGGTTTCTTCGAGCGGTCAGGTCATTTATGGCGCCAACAATACCAATACTTCGGTGTACGGCGAGAGTCTGGAGTACATGGATATCAAGCAATGGCAGATTGAGGAAGGTACCTGCTTTACCGAACAGGATGTACAGTCGGCTGCAAAGGTCTGCCTGGTGGGAAAAACGGTAGTCGATGAACTTTTCCCGGAGGGAGGCGATGTGATCGGAAAAACCATCCGTTTCAAGTCGATGCCGGTACGTATTGTAGGTGTGCTGAAGTCCAAAGGCTACAATTCGTTCGGCATGGATCAGGACAATCTGCTGATTATGCCTTATACGACGGTGATGAAGCGTTTGCTGGCGCAGACCTATTTTACTTCTATCAACTGTTCGGCCTTAACCGAAGAACTGACCGATCAGGCTATTGAGGAACTGACCGCCATACTGCGTGAAAACCATAAACTGAAGGATGGCGCCGATGACGATTTCACCATTCACAGCCAGGCTGAGATGATGGAGACAATGTCGAGTACGATGGACAGTATTACGCTGATTCTGGTGGTGGCTGCGGCTTTCTCGCTGTTGGTGGCAGGTATCGGTATCATGAACATCATGCTGGTGTCGGTTACGGAACGCACCAAGGAGATCGGTCTGCGCATGTCGGTAGGTGCCCGCGGCATCGATATCTCCATTCAGTTCCTGATTGAATCGATCCTGATCAGTGTGACGGGCGGACTGTTGGGAATCCTGGTCGGATTCGGCCTTTGCCAGATTGCTACCGGTCTGTTGGGTCTGCCGACTTCCATTCCGGGCTGGTCCATCATCCTTTCGTTTGCCGTATGTACGGTCATCGGTATCCTCTTCGGTTATATACCTGCCAAGAAAGCGGCTAATCTCGACCCGATTGAAGCTATCCGATATGAGTAACGAAGTTATTTTTATAACACCCGATTTTTCGTCCCACCTGCCGCTTCCGTTTGCCGACGGAGGCGTGCGGGCGGGATTTCCTTCGCCGGCACAGGATTATGTGGACCGAACGCTCGATTTGAACAAGGAACTGATTGAGCATCCTGCCGCCACATTTTACAGCAAGGTTGTTGGCGACAGTATGATCGATGCCGGTATCTGTCCGGAAGATTTGCTGGTTATCGACCGCAGCATCGACCCCTACGACGGCTGTACTGCCGTCTGCTTCCTGAACGGCGAGTTTACAGTCAAGGAACTTGATTTGTCCAAGCGCGCCAGCAACGTAATCCGTCTCGTTCCCCATAATCCGAATTATCAGCCCATCGTTATCTCCGAATCCGACCAGTTCGAAATCTGGGGCGTTGTGAAGTTTGTGATACATAGGGTGTGAGATTATAATATACGGCTCCCCACTTTCATTTTTGGAAGTGGGGAGTTTTTATGTTTTACAGCATAATTTGTTTATTTTTCGCAACATAAATTTGTCTTGTTCAGCAAAATACAATTTGCAGATGGTATATTTATTTCAATCGTTTCATCATGATACTGCCTATGCCTGTTGAGATCTTTACCCCCGATTTTGACCAAAAAGGAAAATAGTTCGATTTTTGTTTCTGAAAACAAGGCTTAAAACAGGTTTCACCCGTTAGAGCTGACAAAAACATGCCAGCCGGTGCGTCGACGTAAGGAAAAATATTCCGGACCTGCCGGAAGTTATGTTTTCAACAACAAAAATCCATGCAAGTCCGGAAAAGTTTTGAGATTGCTCAGAATACGCAGGCCCAGCCAAACTTACGAACCAATTCCTGCAAGAGATTGCGGTCGCGCATAGGAATGGTGACAGCAACAGTCTCTCGCTGATTGTCACGCTCTGCAATGTTGGCAGTATCAAGATCGTATTGCGTCTGCATATTCATCCAAATATCTGCTGAAATACCAAGGGCTTTCTCCAAAGCAACAGCTACACTGAGCGATACGCTACGCTTTCCATTAATGGTCTCGCTAAGCACAGAGGCCTTGATACCTGTCTCTTCTGCCAGTTGCTTCTGGGTTATACCACGCTCCTTGAGTTCGTCCTTAATCATTTCGCCAGGATGTGTGGCAACGAATGGAGTTAATACTTTCTTACTCATAATGCTTCGAGATTTCAAATAACAATGCGTTTACAATGATGCCTGTTTCATCAGGCGAACTGTAGAAGAAAAGGCGATACTGGATGTTTATCCATACCGCATCGACACCATTGAGATCACCTTTCTTTTTCTCGTAGTGGAGCGACTTGATTTGGAAAAGATCCTCCAGTCGGTTTACAGACTTGATGTAGTTTACCACCTTGATGTATTGTTTCACGACATCCTTTGACAGCCGTTTATATTGGTTGTCTTGGGTCTTACCATTTGTATAGAGTTCTTCTAAAGCCGTGTTGTCAAATTCGATATTCTTTGTCTTAATTCATGTCTGACGTGTGCAAAGATAAGAATATTTTGTGAATAATTATCATTTTTGCGAATTTTATGTCATTATAAGGTTTATTTTTTGATTATGTGGGCAGTTTTTGCAGTTGTTAGCACAAAAAGAACTCCGCAAATTCAGTATTCGTGAACCTGCGGAGTATTTGTATTGTAACGAATTCGGATCTTGCCAAATTATCTTATTTCGCTACAGTAGTTCCCTTGAAGAAACTCTTGCCTGCGGGAAGCGAGCTGTCGGATTGGTGTTGGGTGCCATATTTGCCTTCCGGCAGGTCGGAAAGAACAAAGGCATTGCAGAGACGTCCGGCAACCACTTTATCGGTCGAAGCTGTGTTAATGGCCGTGGCTGCCATATCAATTAACGATCCTAACAAGCCTCCCGAACCGGAACGGACACTGGTGTCGACGGTAATTTCGCCCTCCCGGGTGTATAGCGTTTCACCGGTCTTGGTGGAGCGGATGATGTATTCAACCTGACACGTAAGACTGCCTGCCATCTTGCTGCGGCTCCATGACTTGATGATGGTGAAAATGGCAGCATCTGCATTCAGAATCTTGCGGAAAGCGCTCAGGTCGGAATTCAGGAACATTTCGCTGTCGTAGGCACTTTCCTCTTCAAGCATCTGAAGCGTCATGTAGGGTGAATAGACATAGTAGCCTTTCTCAACCAAAGGCATATAGAGCGTTGTGTAGAAATAGTCTTTAGCTTCTACAAACGTGGTCTGGTTGATAGGAGGCATGATTAAGATCGTAACCGGATCCTCAGCATACATCCTGGCATACTGTTCACCTCGGGTAGTGGTCAGCTGTGTTGTTGTACACGATGCCAGCAAGCCCGCCAAAAGGACTATTGAAAAGATATAGTGTTTCATTTTTGCAACTGTTCAATGATTCGGTTGATGTAAAGGGCTGATTCCGGATATAACTCGATCTCTTTCTTCAGCATGGCAATACCTTCGTCCTTTTTGCCGTCTTTAACCAGCAGGAAGCCGTATTCGGCATAATAACCTGGCGGCACCACCTGGCGGGTTCCGGTTTGTTTGGACATTTTCTCAAACTGACGGATCAGTTCGGCCTTATGCTTGTCAGTAGGAGTCTTGCTATAAGAATACGAAGCATCCTCATAGTCGTTCCACGAATACAAGGTATTGGTCGTTGCGCACGACGAAAGCAACAGGCATCCGAGGCCCATCGCAAAGCCTAAAACTTTTTTTCTCATGGCAATAGGATCTTTTTAGTTTCTTGTGTGGACAGGAAGATCTGTTTCTGGTACAGAATCTTTCCCTGATTATCCTTGACAGTAAGAGAACGAGTGCCTGGAGCTACCCGATAGGCTGTGCCTTTACGGTGTGCCTTCTTTTCAGATACTACTTCGGCCTGGAATGTCGTACCATCGAGTTGTACCGAAACATTTTCGCCCTTGTATTGGTCAGGACTGACAAACAGCAGGTAGGCAACGTCGTCGGCACCGCTTTGCTGGCTGACAGGCAGCGAACCGCAAGAAACGAACGCGAGCGTAGCTAAAAGTGCCAGCAGGAAACTATAATAGCGTTTCATTTTTCTTCGATAATAAAGATGGACATGTTATTGCTGTTGATCTCAATTTCCGACTGAACTTCTACAAAAGAGTATTCGGTTTCAGGAGTATCGCCGGCTGTAGCCAAAACCTTTACGGTACCGATCTGTTTGCCCGGCAACTCAATGGTGACTCCGGTCTGTGGGTTCTTGACTTTTTTGCCTTTTGTCTTGATGAAGAACTGGTCACCTGCGGCAACACCCTGGCTTGAGCCTCCGGCAATGAGGATGGCATCTGCATCGTAGTTCAGGAAATAGGTGCGCCAAGGCTTGTCCGTGCACTTGTTGATGATGTTTTCAACCAGTTGACCGATTGCTTCGGAGATGGCTTTGTCGCTCAACGTGGCATCATAAGAGGCTTTTGATCCGATACCCATAGTCTGTTTGGCGGTCTGTTCGGCCGATCCCTTGGCTTCATCGGAGTAAATGATCAGTCCGGTAGAAACCTCAACCAGACGGATAGCCACGGCAGCTTCAACAACCTGCGTAACAGCTGAGGTAAAGGCACCTTGCTTGCCGATGTTTTTGCGGCCGAATTCTGTAACGGATCCGATAATCATGTAATCCGCGCCGATGGTAGAAGCCGTTGCATCGCCTTTCTGGCATTCTTCGAGCAGCTGGGCCAGGTCGTTTCTTTCCAAAAGCATGAATTTGCCGCTGGCAGCCAACTTTGATGAAAGGATGTCGAGGGCCTGTTTGCCCATCGGATCATTCTCTTTGTCGTAGAACACACCTTTGGCATATTGCGTTTCATTCGAAAACCGGCCGATGGCCACTTTCCTTTTAATCACTTTGGCATCGCTCTTTTCGGCAGTAAACAAATTGTTCTCAACTGTTTCTAAATTCCGTTGTGCGAACGAAGGAACAGACAGAAGCAGCATCAAAAATGAAATAACAACTTTCTTCATATTAATAATGAATTAATGGTGTAATGTTAGAATGATTCCCTGAAATCATTTTATTTGCCGCATGAACAAACTTCAGGGTGCTGGTTTCTTTTGCTGATGATTTGCTTTTCAGTGTACTGTTCTATGCACTCATGGTCATGATGCACATGAAGGCAATCAAGATAGAGAATATTTTTTTCATAGTCAGTAGAATTTATAGTTATATTTGAAGGTTTTTGCGCCATTTTGGGTTTGTTGATGCCGCAATAATAAACTATTTTGGGATTATATGCAAGTTTTTGGTAAAAAATCATCAAATTTTATGGTTATTTTGTCTCAATTGCATCTTTCAGGCTGGTGCTGTAGCATTTGGAACGGTATTCGTGCCTGATCAGATCTTTATAAAGGGTACGCTTCCCGGTACGGATGTCGGCAGGAAACTGCTGGATGCCCAGTTGGATGGTATCGTCGCCCATGCGTCCGTTCACAAAATCCATAACCTTTGACAACTTGTTCAGCCGCAGACGCTGTTCGGGCGTAAAATCATCGAACAGATCCTGCTGGATGGCCTGATTGGAACAGATACCGCCCACAATGACTCCTGCCCGTTTGAATTCGAAACCGGTCCGGTATAGGGTACGGAGTACGCGGAGGGCTGCATTAACGATCTCGATATCGTTGCTTGCCGGCGTGATGAGCGAGATGGTGGCCGATGGATCGTACTGCGGCTGTTCCGGCCGGAAATGGTTGGTTTGCAGGAAGACAGTAACCAGTTGGGCGGCGCTTTTTTCCTTGCGCAGTTTGTGGGCACAATGTGATGCAAAGTTGCCGACATGCATCTCGAGCGTATTCAGGTCGGAGATGCCATGCTCGAAACTGCGTGAAGTGCAGATGGTCTGACGCCGGCCTGTCAGTACCGATTCGATGCAGTTTTCTCCTTTCAGTTCCTTCCAGGTGCGCAGCCCTGTTACCGTAAACTTGCTTCTGATCCAGGATGCCGACCGTTGGGTAAAGTCCCAGGCCGTCTGAATGCCGTAGTAACGGTACCTGTCGATGCTCCTCCAGCCAACGCCCCAGACTTCGCTCACGTCTAAGAGTTTCAGGGCCGCTTCCCGTTTCTCCGGCGTATCAATGATGCAGACTTTGTTGTAGCCTGCGTAATGTTTGGCAAACCAGGTTGCCACTTTGGCCAAGGTGCGGGTTTCGCCGATGCCGATGCTGACAGGCATGCCGGTCCATTGCCCGATTTTCCGGACCAAAGCTTCGCCCCATTCTTTCCAGGGTTGTGCCTGTGGGGCAAGGGCTGGGAGCTCCAGAAAAGCCTCGTCGATGCTGTACTGTTCCATCAGTCTGCTGCCTACTTCGTCGTGCAGTATGGACATAACGCGGTTCGACATATCGGCATACAGCGTGTAGTTGCTCGACCGGATCTGTACGTTCTGTTCCCTGACCAGTTGCATGATCTGGTAAATGGGGGTGCCCATTTTGATGCCGATTGCCTTGGCTTCGTTGCTGCGGGCCACCACGCATCCGTCGTTGTTGGAGAGTACGACAACCGGCCGGCCTTTCAGGTCGGGTTGAAATACGCGTTCGCACGAAACGAAGCAGTTGTCGCAGTCTACAACGGCATACATGATACAGTTATTCGAGCAGTTTTTTCAGTTCCGGGTTGTCCGGATTCTCGGAGTAGAAGTTGACGAACTCCTTGGGCGACATCGAGAAATACTGCGAGAAATTGCTGGTAAAGTAGGCAGGACTTGAGTAGCCGACAGAGTAGGCTACTTCTGCTATGGTCACATGATTCTGCATCAGCAGGAAGGCTGCCTGTTTCAGACGGGTGGTCTTGATAAGCGTCGAAGGTGAGGTGTTAATCAGTTCCTGCAACTTTCGGTTCAGGTGCACGCGGCTGATGCCTACCTCGTTAGCCATGATGTCGACGTTGAATTCCGTGTCGCTCAGGTTCTTGTGGATGCAGTTGACAACCTTGTTCAGCAGTTTCTCGTCGGCCGACGACAGTTGCTTCTGACTATAGTCGAAGCCCATGTTCGACCGGCGCTGGCGCTGACGCTGCTTTTCTTGCAGTTCGTTGTTGAGCATTTCAATGAGTTCCTTGCCTTCAGCCTCGTCTTTTTGCTGATGTTCGAGGCTTTCTTCGCGCAGGGCTCTGGCTTCCAGTTCTTTCTGGCTTTCCTCGGTCGATTCGGGAATGTCGGCATGTTTCAGTTCCTCGGAGGTGAAGTGCCTTCTGCCCATTGGCAGTTCGATGGTGAAGACAACGCCGTCATCCTGATTGGAAGCAGTCAGCTTGCCATGATGCAGGTTGACCAGTTCGTTGGAAAGGCTCAGCCCGATGTTGTTGCGTCCGTCGCTTGAGAATCGTTCAAATATATGGCTCTTTGACGGATCTTCCAGATGAGATCCGGTATTGAAGATGCTGATCAGGTAAGTTCGCTGATCTTCGTCAATATCCACCTTGATGTGTACCTTACCCTTGTCGTTAACATATTTGAATGCGTTCGAAAGTATGTTGAAGAATACCTTGTCAAGCTGGTTCGGATCGGCCCAGAAAGTCGGATCCTCCGGATAATCCGGCATCAGCAGGCGGAAGTCTATCTGCCGGCTTAGGGCAATGTCGGCGAAATATAGTTGGATGTTGCTGATAAATTCGCGTATCGACAGTTGCGAGACATGCAGATTCAGCTTGCCTTGGTCGAGTTTCCGGATATCCATCTGTTGATTGACGAGCATGAGGATGCGCAGGGAGTTCCGGTACATCATTTCGTAAACCGATTGGGTGGCGTTGTCGTTGTTCCTGTCCATAAGCCTCCGCAATGGCGAGATGATCAGCGTCAGAGGAGTCTTGATTTCGTGGCTGACCGATGCGAACATGTGCAGCTTGGCTTCCTTGATCTGCCGGTTGTGTTCGTCGAGAAGCATCTGACGCCGTTGCTGTAATCGGGTACGATAGGCCATTACCGAATAAACGATAACACTGATCAGCAGGGCTGCATAGAGCAGATAAGCCCACCAGGAAGCCCACCAGGGGGCATCGATGATTACAATCAGTTCGCGAGTGACACGCTGCACCTCGCCCTTGCCGTCTATTGTCCTTGCCTCTACCTGAAGGGTGTAGCGTCCCCAAGGCAAGGAAGAGTAAACCGCCGATTTCTCCTCTCCGTGCACCAGGTTCCATCCGTTGTCATACCCTTTCAGATGATAGGCATACTCAATACCCACTGCATTGCAGTATTCCTGCACGGCGAATTGTACCGAGAAACTGTTTTCGGATGCTTTCAGGTGCAGTCTTCTGGCTTTCCACAACGATTCGTCAAGTTTGTTTTCCTCTGGCGAAAGTTGCGGGTCGTAGTCGGTCGGTACATTGTTGATCCACAGACGGGTCAGATACAATGCTCTTAGCGGACGATGATAGGAGTAAACAGCCTCCGGCGAGAAACTCAGAACGCCGTTGTCACCACCGAAAGAGAATGTCCCGTCCGGCCAGCAGATAGCAGCACGACTGCTGAAAGAACCTACAGCGGAGATATTCGGGTCGAGGAAAAGCGTGAAGGTTTTGGTGCGCGGGTCATACGAGCGGAGTCCGGTGGCCGAAGGCATCCAAAGACGTCCGTCGGCGCTTTGCAGCAGGCTTGAGAATTGCTCGTCATTACCGTATTCTTCGTCAACTACCTGTTGCAGGCTGTCACTGCCTGAACCATAGAACAGCAGGCCTCGGTTGGAGGCAAACCAGATGGTTCCGTTTTTGTCTTCCGTTATTCCCAGCGCCCTGATCATGTTTTCTTTCAATGGAACGATCCGTTTGTTGTGTTCCAGATCGAAGCAGAAGATGCTTCCTTCGGTACTGGCCCACAGGCGGTGTCCGCGGTCAACGAAAAGCGATACAATCCAAAGCAGATTGTTCTCGCCTGATATGCGCCGCAGTTCCCGCGTGTTAATGTCATACGAGTAGATTCCGTCGCCGTTCGTACCTATATAAAGAGTGTGCTTCAGACTGTCGAACACCATTGTCATGATGCTTTGCTGGTCAAGCAGACGCAGATCCGGATTGCGTTTCAACTGTCCGTTTTCGTAAAGGAACACGCCATAATTATAAGTGCCTACATAGGCCTTGTTCTCGGGGATGCCGGACAGTGAAATTACCGCATCGGTAGGCAGCGGACTGTTTCCGGTATTCAGATGAATGGAAGGACCTTTCGGACGTATGTGCTGCAGGCCGTTGCCGTCAATGCCGTACAGGCGGCTGCCGTCGCTCATATAGGCAAATGCCGAGATGTTGCCTAAATTATAGATGCCGTCTTCCTCACGTATGCTTTCCAACCGGAACAGGTTCTGTTCCTTCGGAATGACTAACAGACCTTTCTGGTAAAGTCCCAGCCAAAGGTCGTGCTGATCGTCGAAGGCGATGCTATGGATTTTTACATGGTCGAGATCTACAGGACAGTCTGAGACTACGACGCGGGAAAGCTGTCCCAGATGAAGTCGCCAAAGACCTTCGTTCTCAGTTCCGATCAGGAGGTCGCCGTTCGGGTCCATCGCCAAAGCGGTCAGGTGCAGCCGGTTCAGTTCCGGGAAATCCATTTGGTGCATTTCCAAAGTGCTCAGGTTGCAGCAGAGGAGTCCGTTCCTGAGGGTAGCCAGATATAGCAGGTCGCGGCGTCGGTCTTCCGCTATATCGTTGATAACCACATCGTCTATCGGGATGTTTCCGGTCGCTACATTCTGTCGTTCCACGGTCTCCAGGTTAATACATGCAAGGCCTTGCGGATTTGTTACCCAGAGACGGTTGTGCGCATCCGGGTACAGAATAGGACAGTTCCAGCGTTTCAGTTGGAAAGAGAGACGGATAGAAGCGGAGTCGTTGTAGGTCCGGGTTTCGGTGTTGAAGACAAACAACCCATACCCGTGTGTGCCCACAATGAGTTCGTTGTCATGAAGCGGATTGCGGACAATCCTCGAAACACTGAACTCCGGAACGTTCGTTTCTCTGGGGTAGTATGTGAATTTGTTTTCGGTACGGCACAAAAAGTACAAGCCGTTTCCGGTGCCGACCCAATGAAGTCCGGTTTCGTCTTCGAACATACAGGAAACCTGACTGTTGTGCAAGGCGAAGGGACTGTCCATCTGACGGGAATAGGTTGTAAAGGTCTGTCCGTCAAATCGGGCCAGGCCCATATCAGTCGAGATCCACAGAAAATTGTCATGGTCGAAGGTGACTTGCGAGATCTTCGTGCTGATCAGCCCTTCAGCCGTGCTGTACAGACGGGTGGACTGGGCAAAGAGAGACCCCGCTACCGAGAAAAGAAGGTATAAGAATAACTTTTTCATGTGAAGAGATTAATAGTGCTGCAAAGGTAGGGACTTTGTATCATTTTTGCAAGTGTTTCCTGAAAAAAAACATCGAAAAACGCGGATGTAACTTAAAATGTATCGATTTTTGTACAAATTTGTAACAAAAAAACGCAGGCTTTTAAAAATAAAACCGTATCTTTGCACCGCATATTATTACTGAAACATCATGAAAAGAATCTTTCATTTTATTTTGTCCGGACTGACAGCCGGTATTATCTTTTCCGGTTTGTCAACTTCGTTTCTGAATGCGTCGGCAGCAGTCCGTTTGCCGCATGTTATTGATAATGGCATGGTCTTGCAAAGAAACGATACTGCGCAAATTTGGGGATGGGCAGAGCCGGGTGAGGCTGTCAGGGTTTCATTCCTTGGCAAAACGTATGCTGCAACGGCTGATGCCGATGGCCGGTGGATGGTCCGTATTCCGACCGTCCGGAAGAAGATGGTCGGCGGACCCTATGTCATGAAGATCAATGAGCTTACATTGCAAGATATATATGTAGGAGATGTCTGGCTTTGCTCCGGACAGTCGAACATGGACCTGCATTGCGGTCGTCTGGTCGACTTGTACCAGGATGAATTGAACAGTTACAGCAATCCGGCTATTCATCTGATACAGACAGCCCGGAATCCGACAGTTGAGGGTCCGCAGGAAGATATTGACACGCGCGGTTACTATGCGTGGGAAAGTCTGAAACCGGAGAATGTCGAACATTGGTCCGGAATCGGATATTTCTATGCCAAGGCAATGTTCGAGGCGACCGGAGTCCCACAAGGCATCATCAGCGCCTCAATGGGAGGTTCCGATATCGTGGCATGGTGCAGTGAAAGCGTGCTTTCGGAAAAGGCACCCAAATATATTTCGGATGTCAGACATCTGCAGACTCCCGGCTACCTGGAGCGTAATGCAGCCATCAACCGCGCGGTCGGTCAGGTGTATAATAAGCTTTACGAGGAGCAGGACCCCGGGTTGCAGCAAGGTTGGATGAATCCGGACTACGATGATTCCGATTGGGAAACGGTGGATCAGTACGATTCACGCATAGGCGATGAGAACGGCCGGACGTGGAAAGGTTCTCTTTGGTTCCGCAAAGAGTTCCAGGTGCCGGCTGAGTTGTGCGGACGTGAGGCGTTGCTGCGTTTAGGCTGCCTGATTGATGCCGATGTGTGCTATGTGAACGGCCGGAAAGTAGGCGAGACGGGTTATCAGTATCCTCCGCGGAAGTACGTGCTTGGCAGTCAGGTACTCAAGCCTGGCAGGAATGTGCTTTGCATCCGGCTGAAAACCAATGGCAGCCGGGAGAAGTTCGTTAAGGACAAGCTTTACAAAATTATATTCCCCGACAATCAGGAACTGAAGGGCAAGGCATTGCTTGGTCTGACGCAGGGAAAGAACGAAATCAATCTGGAAGGTCAGTATAAGCTGAGAAGAGGCATCCTGATGCCAGGGCAGCCGGGTGTGGAAGGTGTCAATAATGCCCGCGCCTCTGCATTATATAATAATGTAATATATCCGTTGCTGAACGTTCGCGTTGCCGGTATCCTTTGGTATCAGGGTGAAACCAATGCCGGACGTCCGGAAGAATATCTGCAGCTTCTGCCAGCTATGATAACTGACTGGCGTAAATCGTTCGGCGAGAAACCGGTTGTGATTTGCGGTCTGGCCAATTATATGGAGCGTCATGCCGATGCCAACTACTATGGCGGTTGGGCCCGTTTGCGCGAGGCGCAGCGTCTGAGTGCACAGCGTCTGCCGAATGCTGCTTTTGCCAATCTGGCCGATCTCGGCGAATGGAACGATATACATCCGCTGAATAAGAAAGAGGCTGCACGTCGTATAGCGTTGCAGATGCGGCGTCTGCGGGGAGAAAAGAACCTGAGTAGCGACGGCCCTGTCTTCGAGTCTGTACAGTATGAGGGCAACAGGGCGATTGTTACATTCCGTTTGTCGGCAGCCAACGAGCAGTTGCAGGTAGCTCCCGCCCGGGAACAGCACACATCGCAGGGCGTTGTCCGTACATCCGGAAATTTGGAAGGCTTCAAGCTGGCAGGACGCGACGGTCGCTATCATTGGGCGAAAGCCGAAATACAGGCTCCCGAACCCGGTTCTTTGCTGCAGCAGGTAGTGCTGACATCCGATGCCGTTGCACAACCGGTAAATGTCCGTTATGGATGGGATGACGATCCGATCCTTACACTTTTCAGCTCAAACGGACTGCCGGCCGTGCCTTTCACGACCGAAAAAATAGAAAAATGACCAAATATTTGGCCATTTAGCCAAAATACGTTATCTTTGCGCCATATTTTGTTGATAATATGAGCAATAGAGCAACCTTCGCCACCCGTTTGGGCGGCATTGCTGCCACCGTGGGGTCGGCAGTCGGCTTTGGCAATATCTGGCGTTTCCCCTATATTACGGGGCAGGATGGCGGTGCAGCCTTCCTATTAATATATATATTGAGCGTTCTGTTTCTGGGCGTTCCTCTGATGATTGCAGAATTTACCATCGGCCGTTCTGCGCATCGGAACGTGGTAGGAGCGTTCCGCAAGGTAGCACCCGGTACCCAATGGCATTGGGTGGGCGTTCTGGGTCTGCTGGTTGCCATTCTGATTCTGGGTTTCTATGTAGTTCTGTCGGGCTGGACTCTTCGCTATACGGCATTGGCTATCATTGGCGAATCGGAGGTTAACGATTTCGGGTCGTTTGTCAGCGATACCTATGCGCCCTTGTTCTGGACTCTTATGGCCATCCTGTTGAATGCCTTCATTCTTTTGGGCGGCGTTCAGAAAGGCATTGAGCGGGCATCGAACATCATGATGCCTGTTTTGGCTCTGTTGCTGCTGATTCTGGTTGTAAACAGTTTCTTCCTCGATGGGTTTCAGACCGGTATGGAGTTCCTGTTTGTGCCCGATTTCAGCAAGGTGAACGGTCAGACCTGGATCGATGCCATCGGACAGGCATTCTTCTCTTTGTCGGTGGCTATGGGTATTCTGCTGGCTTACGGCAGTTATTTGGGCGATAATACCAAGATTGGAAAGACGGCACTTTCGGTGGCTACGCTCGATACGGTGATTGCTGTATTGGCGGGTATCGTCATATTCCCGGCCTGCTTCTCCTATGGCATTGAGCCGGGACAGGGCTCCGGTCTGGTTTTTGTTACCTTGCCCGAGGTGTTTGCTCAGATGCCGGGTGGCTATATTCTGGCAGTATTGTTCTTTCTGCTGATTACACTGGCGGGTCTGACATCGTGTATCAGTATCTTTGAAGTCCCGATTTCCTTCTTACAGGAAGAATGTCATCTGACGCGTCGGACGGCTGTGATTTTCAGTTGCATCTGGGCACTGGCGCTGGGCATTGTCTGCTCGCTTTCGTTGGGCTTGTGGAGCGGATTTACCATCACATTGCCTACGGCAGGATTGCCTGAACACGATGTAGTCTTCGATTTCCTGGATCATCTGACTTCCCGATATATGATGCCCGTTTGCGCCCTGCTGACTTCGCTGTTTGTCGGCTGGTGGTTGGACCGTGATATCATTCACGATGCCATTACCAATTGGAAGACTGATTCCGGCTGGTACCTGCGTCCGCTGTTGTGGCTTCTTCGTATCATTGTTCCGCTGGGGATCCTGGTAATTTTCCTGAGCGGTATCGGAGTAATTTGATTTTGGTAATCTGGAGCAGATAATAAGAGGAAAGGAATAAGACCGTTTTATGGCTAACGAACGAGCACTCTTTGCCACCAAGATAGGAGGCGTGTTTGCGGCAGTCGGCTCGGCTGTCGGGTTGGGCAACGTATGGCGTTTCCCTTATGAGACAGGCGCTAACGGCGGTGCAGCTTTCCTGTTGGTGTACTTGGCCTGTGTGCTGTTTTTAGGCACACCCTTGCTTTTGGCCGAACTGGCATTGGGACGTGCCACACATCAGAGTCCGACAGGAGCGTTCCGTCGGCTGGCACCGGGAACCCGCTGGTATTTTCTGGGTTATCTGGGAGCCGTCTGCATGATTCTGATAGTATCCTTTTATGGTGTGGTGGCGGGTTGGACGCTGTGCTATACGGTCAAGGCCGCTTCGGGAGCACTGCCCGATTTTCCGACTTTCAGTTCCGGTTTGTGGGAGCCGCTTTTGTGGATGACACTATTCTTTGCCATCAATGGTGCGATTCTGTTGGGTGGTGTTCGTAAGGGTATCGAACGGGCCTCCAACGTTCTGATGCCTATTCTGGCCATTATGCTGATGGTGCTTTGTGTGAATTCCTTATCGCTTGATAATGCGCAGGCTGGTCTGAAGTTCCTTTTTGATCCCGATTTTTCAAAAATCGACAGCTCTGCCATCGTTTCGGCAATGGGACAGTCGTTTTTCTCAATATCTGTCGGCATCTGCTGTCTGCTGACTTATGGCTCTTATCTGCCAAACAGTACCAAATTAGGCAAGTCGGCGCTGACTATCACGTTGCTCGATACGCTGTTCGCCATTCTTTCCGGTATTATCATCTTCCCGGCCTGTTTCGCTTACGGGGTGCAGCCCGATCAGGGGCCGGGTCTGGCTTTTATCACCTTGCCGGACGTGTTTGTCCGTATGCCGGGAGGCATGATCTGGTGTTTCGGCTTTTTCCTGTTGCTGGTAGTGGCAGCGATGACATCCAGTTTGTCCATGCTCGAAACGCCTACAGCCATCCTGCAGGAAGACTTTCATTTGAGCCGGCGCAAGTCTGTGCTGATTTCCACAATGGCGGGCTGGACGCTAAGCGTGTTGTGTGCCCTTTCGTTCTGTCCGCAGTTCGCCGATGAACTGAGTGTCTTCGGTATGTCGGTCTTCGACCTTTTCGACAAGATGACAGCCAATATTATCATGCCCGTTTCGGCCACACTGATGGCAATCTTTGTCGGATGGGTAATGGATAAGAAACTTTTGCGCGACAATCTCAATAATTTCAGGAAAGACGGACGCACGGTCTGGTACTATCAGCCCTTCCTGATGGCTGTCCGTTTTGTAGCCCCACTTTGCATTTTGCTGATATTCCTTCATGGTTTGGGGGTTATTTAAGCGATTTTCCTGACAAATTGTATTGTTTGTCAAATGTTTTGCTTACCTTTGCACCTGCTTTTGTTGAAAAAGCATCTGAGTTAATTCCTTTTTTTATACAATGATTGGCAACCATTCCAAAAGTTGCTGATGATTGACAACCATCTAAAAAGTTGCAATTATGAACTATTTATTTACTTCGGAGTCCGTTAGCGAAGGACATCCCGACAAAGTTGCTGACCAGATCAGCGACGCTATTCTTGACCAGTTTCTGGCTCAGGATCCTCAGAGCAAGGTCGCTTGAGAAACCCTTGTGACCACCGGTCAGGTGGTGCTGGCAGGTGAGGTGAAGAGTCAGGCATATGTTGACTTGCTGAACACCACCCGTGAGGTAATCAATCAAATCGGTTATACCAAGGCTGAATATAAGTTCGACGGAGATTCGTGTGGCGTGTTCAGCGCCATTCACGAACAGAGTGACGATATCAATCGCGGCGTGGACCGTGCCGAACAGGAAAAGCAGGGTGCCGGCGATCAGGGTATGATGTTCGGCTATGCGACCAGCGAGAGCCATAACTACATGCCCCTTACGCTCGAAATCGCCCAGTTGCTGATGATTGAGCTCTCGAAGATCCGCAAGGAGACCAACCTGATGCCATACCTGCGACCGGATGCCAAGAGTCAGGTAACCATCGAATACGATGAGGCAAACCGTCCTGTCCGCGTGCATACTATCGTTCTCAGTACCCAGCATGACGAATTCGATACCGACGAGGCTATGCAGCAGAAGATTTATGCCGACGTGCGTGAAATCCTGTTGCCTCGCGTACTGAAGAGACTCGATGATTCTGAACGTGCACTGTTCGATGACAAGATTATCTTCCATGTCAACCCGACCGGAAAGTTTGTTATCGGCGGACCTCACGGTGATACGGGTCTGACAGGCCGTAAGATTATCGTTGATACTTACGGAGGACGCGGAGCACACGGAGGAGGGGCTTTTTCCGGTAAGGATCCTTCGAAGGTCGACCGTTCGGCAGCCTATGCTGCCCGTCACATCGCCAAGAATCTGGTAGCTGCCGGAGTGGCTGATCAGGCTCTTGTTCAGGTGGCTTATGCCATTGGCGTCGCCGAACCGGTAAGCCTTTATGTGAATACCTATGGTACAGCCAAGGTCCAAATGAGCGATGCAGAGATTTCGGAGCAGGTAAGCCGCATTTTCGATATGACTCCCTATGCCATCGAGAAACGGCTGAAACTGCGTAACCCGATTTATCGGGAAACGGCTGTCTACGGGCATTTCGGCCGTCCGAGCGAAACTGTCCGGAAGACCTTCGTGAACCGTTATCAGACGGAACCCATCGTGCGCGACGTGGAACTCTTCACCTGGGAGAAACTCGATTACGTTGACCGTATCAAACAGGCTTTTAATCTGTAAGATTATAACCTGCAGCCCGATTTTTCGGACAGAAAAGTGGAAAATCCGCCCGATTCGTACACTTTTTTGTCCGATTTTTTTAATTTATTAAAGAAAAAGTGTAACTTTGCGCAGTTTTAAAACGATTGTGGAACTATAACAGAACAAAAAAATATAAACTAAAAACAAAGAACCATGGCAAACTACAAATGGAAATTTAGCCGCGTAGGAGGAATCACGCGCGTGCAGGTTACAAGCGGCGAAGATATTGCGCACTTGTACGAGTTGGACAAAAAGATGTGGACCGTTCTGAGCTGCCCGACACAGGGCCTCGAGATCGACGAAGCATCCTTGAAATATATGGACACCAATCACGACGGTGCGATTCATGTCGACGAGGTTATTGAGGTGTCCAAGTGGCTTACGAGTGTCCTGAAGGATAAGGAACTGATTCTGGTGGGGACCGATACTCTCAAACTCGATGCCCTGAATCAGGATAATGCCGACGGAAAGGCACTTTACGATGCTGCTGTAGGTATCCTGAAAAGTCTGGGTAAGGCCGATGCCAAGGAGATCAGTCTGGCCGACAGCTCCAGCTGTCTGGCAACCGTCCTGAAGGCCAAGCTCGAGGCTGCTCTTGCTGCCATTGATAAGAGCGCT